>NZ_JAUBUI010000170.1:0-3456 GCF_036705385.1 Microcoleus sp. B3-A4
GTGAGTTGGATAAGAGATTCTGGAAACATAGAACAGATGGCACACTGATTATTTCTCCAGTATCCCAGCATTTTGGAGCATTTATTTCTTGGATTACTCTAAGTCCGATCGCATAACCCCAATAAAATTGGTTTGTAGTAAAAACTTGAACTACCAGCCCTTGTGTACCTTGGGTAACCTGAAAACCGCGATACAATGTTAGACAAAATGCGACTTTATACGCTTTCATTCTTTAGTATCTTAGAGAGGGACGAAAGGCAAGTGTAAGAGCGGTTTCAAGCGTCGAGTGCTATAAAGTTTCTAACAAAGATTGAGTATTGTGAGGAACGCCACAGAAGTTCCGATCTGCTGCGGCGTTTTGTTCGCCAGAACAGGAGACTTTCGCCGCCAATTCTAGAGTTCAGAGAGATTTGGTAGGAAATCCGAGGAGCCGATCGCCCCGTTAATCCCAACCAGATTCGCTAAAACCCGATCGGTTCCTGCTACTCGCAGCAACGTACCGTTCGGAGTGGCGCTAAATTGCAACTGCTGGAAACTCACCCCACCGCTCAAAACAAACTTATCGACGCCTACCTCGAAGTTAATCACAGTATCAGTGCCACCCTCACCATTCAACACAAATTCATCGCTCCCAATACCTCCAATTAAAGTATCGTCGCCCAAGTCGCCAAACAACCAATCGCCTCCAGCGCCCCCATTGAGCAGGTCGTTATCTTTACCACCAATCAGGGTATCGCTGCCCGCATCTCCGTTGATAGTATCTTGGCCTTCGTTGCCGTAAAGCAAGTCATCGCCGTCACCGCCGTTGATGCAGTCTTGCTGGTCGTTTGCGGCCACCGACAAAGCCCGGTTATCAGCCCGATCGCCATAGATGGTATCGTTGCCCTCGCCACCGCAGAGTTCATCGCTGCCGTCACCGCCGTAAATCAAGTCGTCGCCGAGATCTCCGTTTATGAGGTCGTTAGCTTTACCGCCGTAAATCAAGTCGTTGTCTTGACCGCCACTGATGGTATCGTCACCTTCATCGCCGAACAGCACATCAGCACCGATGCCGCCAAAGAGCAAGTCCTGGCCGCCAACATCTTTAGCTCGACTTCGAGCACCGCCGTACATCGTGTCGTCGCCGCTGTCCCCGACAAGGGTATCTGAGCCGAGTTCGCCCCAAATCAGGTCATTATCTTTGCCACCCCAAACACAATCATTGCCTTTACCTGCTTGCACGGTATCATTACCGTGGCCGCCGCCGATGATGTCGTTGCCGCCGTCGGCAAAGATTAAGTCTTGTTCGCCGAGATCCCCGAGGGACTGGGAACTGCCACTGTCGCCGAGCAGAGTATCGGCTCCTTCGCCGCCGTAGACGGTATCGGAGCCTAATTGACCGTAGATGATGTCATTGCCTTTACCTCCGTAAGCGCGATCGTTATCTTTGCCTGCAACCAGCGTATCGTTGCCTTGTTGGCCGTTGAGGAAGTCGTTGCCGAAGCCTCCGTATAGCAAGTCGAGTCCCTGGGAGTCGCTGGCCCTTTGGTCGCGGATGCCCCCAAACAAGCTGTCGGAGCCGATGCCACCAAACAACGTATCGGAGCCGAGTTCGCCCCACATGAGGTCATTCTCTTTACCTCCAAGGGCAATATCGTCACCTTTGCCGGTATGGATGGTATCGTCGCCCTCGTTGCCGTTAATGATGTCTGCACTCTCGCCTCCGAAAATCAAATCGCGAGCATCGTCAGGACTCTGGGAGTTGTTGTGGCCGGTGTCTCCGAGAATCGTATCCGCACCTCGATCTCCAAACAGGTTGTCAGAGCCTAAGTCGCCGGCAATCCAGTCGTTCTGTTTGCCTGCGAATACGATATCGTTGCCCTCGTCTCCGTAAACAATATCGGTGTCAATGCCACCAAAAATCGTGTCATTGTCTTCGTTGCCGTAAATTTCGTCCGCGCCGTCTTCACCTAAAAGCAGGTCGTTGCCTTCAAAACCGACAATTTTTTGGTTGCCTTTGGTGTCTACGATGAAGTCATCGCCGTCGGTTCCTTTGGTGGTTTGTCCTTCGGAAAATTGTGAAATAGGCCGGACAAATCCAACTGCGGGTGGTTGCTGCGGAGGCGCAAAGTTAATTCCCGGTTTTTCAATAATGGGCTGACACAAACAGTCGGTATCTGGTTCTCCGATCGGATTTGAGATGATCGGGGATGCCGGCGTTGGTGTGGGAGTTGGCGGCACCGGCCGCAAGATAGCGACAACAGTAGCGGGTGCGGGACTGGTGGCGCCGCTGTTGTCTGTGGCGCTGTAGGTGAAATTGGCTCCTGTAAAGTTGCCTGTCGTGAAGAAAAATAGTTGCTGCAACTGTTCTGGAGTCAGGACTTGACCTGGTGTGACTGGTACACCACCGCCGTTGGCTGGATCTCCTAAAAACAGACCTGCTTGGTCTGGTGAGGGCAGGGTGTCGATGGTGTAAGAGACGATCGACCCGTCGGGGTCGCTTCCTCCCAATCCCGTGACTAACTGGCTGCTGTTGGGTTCTAGGCTGGAGTTGGCATTGTTGGCAACTGGTGGTTGGTTGTCAGTTGAAAGTATGGCAGCCACAGTAGCCACAGCGGGACTGGAGGCGCCACTGTTGTCTGTGGCGCTGTAGGTGAAATTGGCTCCTGTAAAGTTGCCTGTGGTGAAGAAAAATAGTTGCTGTAACTGTTCTGGCGTCAAGACTTGGCCTGCTGTGACTGGTACGCCACCGTTGGCTGGATCTCCTAAAAACAGGACTGCTTGGTCTGGTGAGGGCAAGGTGTCGATCGTGTAAGAGACGATCGACCCGTCGGGGTCGCTGCCTCCCAATCCGGTGATTAACTGGCTGCTATTGGGCCCGAGGCTGGAGTTGGCATTGTTGGCAACTGGTGGTTGGTTGGGAGTTGGTGTGGGAGTTGGAGTTGTGGGAGTTGGTGTGGGAGTTGGAGTTGTGGGAGTTGGTGTGGGAGTTGGCACTATCAGTCCATCCACAGTAGCGGTAGCAGGGGGACTGATAGCACCGCTGTTGTCTGTAGCGCTGTAGGTGAAATTAGTTCCTGTAAAATTGCCTGTGGTGAAGAAAAATAGTTGCTGTAACTGTTCTGGCGTCAGGACTTGGCCTGGTGTCACCGGTACGCCGCCGTTGGCTGGATCTCCTAAAAACAGCACGGCTTGGTCTGCTGGGGGCAGGGTGTTAATGGTGTAAGAGACGATCGACCCGTCGGGGTCGCGGCCTCCCAATCCTGTGACTAACTGGCTGCTGTTGGGCCCAAGGCTGGAGTTGGCATTGTTGGCCAATGGCGGTTGGTTGTCAGTTGGAGTTGGCGTTGGTGTGGGAGTTGGCGCAACCGGCCGCAAGATAGCCGCTACAGTAGCGGCCGCGGGACTGGAGGCGCCACTGTTGTCTGTGGCGCTGTAGGTGAAATTGGCTCCTGTAAAGTTGCCTGTGGTGAAGAA
>NZ_JAUBUI010000048.1:0-48623 GCF_036705385.1 Microcoleus sp. B3-A4
TGATTTTAAACCATCCTAATCTTCCTTCAGTCTTGTCTTATGGTACTTTGGCTGCTTAAAAACTGTCCGGAGTATTGTTTATATTGAAGGCATTGGAGATGAAAGTGAAGATGAAAGTGAAGATGAAAGTACAACAGAAAATATACCTCAAAAACGTCCGGGATTTAGGAGCAAAATTCCGGCAGGAAAAGAGACAACAGCGGGGCTGCGAGCGGGTTTTGTTCATCTCTTCAAAGAACTCTACGATCTCGCAGAGAGCAAAGGCATAAAAATCCTGTCCATCATGTCTGGCTCTCGCCGCGATGCTTGCGAAGATTTCCTAATGAGTATGGAATCTTATCCAGATGCTTTTAATGTTTTGCTTGTGGATTCTGAATCTCCTGTTTCTGAAACTCACACACCTTGGGAGCATTTAAGGAGCAGAAAAGAAGACCAACCTTGGATTTTGGCGACCCAGGGGCGTGATGATGCCTGTTGCCACTTAATGGTACAAACTATGGAGGCTTGGTTTATTGCTGATATTGATGCTTTAAGCAAGTTTTATAATGGCGGATTTAAAGAAGATTATCTTCACAAAAGGCTGGGAAATCAAAGCGTGGAGAAAGTTTCCAAATACAACCTGAGTAAGTGGCTGATATCAGCCACTAATAAAACCTCTAAAGGTAAATATCACAAAACACGACACGCTCCAAAACTATTAGCACTTTTAGATATTGAGAAGGTACGCAAGGCTTCTCCTAGTTGCGATCGCCTTTTCACAACAATAATTACCAAAATCCTAGAAGAGACATAAATACATTGCGTGTATGTAATCCCTATTTACTTGCCATTTTGTAACTTTCTTACCTCTTTGTGTACGCTCATCCCAATTTCCAAAGCCTCATTCAGCAACCGCCCGTATTCAGTCGCCCGATCGCTCACATCCACCGCCATCAAAGCAGCCAAATTACTTTCAATATTAGCAAATAGCTCGTAACGGCGACCGATAAATTGCTGATTTTCCCTGAGAATTCTCTCTGTTTTTAAAGCACAGACTAAACTTTCTCTAGTAATTTTTAAGGCCTCAATTGCATCTCTTCGCTTAATTAAGTTGGCTTGTAAATTGCCAGCAGCCGTTAGGCGATCGATAATATCTAAAGCCTGAATCACCTCATGATACTTCTCAACTTCATCCAGCAGACCCGCCAGCGTTACTAGAGGCTTTGCCTTAACCCATTTATAGACATTCCAAGCAACAGTAATCGCCAGCGACAAACCCAAAGTTATTTGTAAAACCCGGACAAATATTTCAGCATCGCTAAATGAACCAACATTATGTTTATTAGCCAGTAAAGCAACAGGCAGCGAAACAACTAATGTCACACAAAATATCAGCAACTCATTCAACAAAAGAGAAAACAGCTTTTTCCCGTCCCGTAATGCAGCAGGTCGGTAAAAATCCGCTGCAAAACCGTCGCTCAAAGCTATTCCGCTCAAATCCTCCAACTCCTTCTCAGGAATTTTTAACTGTTCCAAATCCGCTTGTATCACTCTTCAAAATCTCCTTTAATTGGGATTAATTACGATCCTCCCAGAGACATAATTGATTGCCACAGACTCATATAAAAATTGCTGTCTCGGTTTCTGAACAGTTGGAAAGCTTGTCCCGGTGCGCCAAAAAACGGTCTCAGCGTCCATCCCAATTGACTGCCAACAAACGCATAAAGTCCCAACCAGAAGCGCAAAATATTTAACCTGATGTCTTTGCCTTCCGCATCTTGTTCTGAAAGAAAGTGCATTCCTTGATAAATGAAACTTACTCCCAAAAATCCTGTGATTGCCATGATAGCAACATTCAGCACCAGATAAAAATTGTAATTGGTACTGCTTATGAGGAAAAACAAACTAACAGGTGCAAATCCAAACAGCAAAACGCTAATCATCGCCATCGCTGTCATCAACAATGTCAAATACTGCTCAAAAGTTCGTTTTGAACCAAACATGACATTAAAAAAGTAAAGTGTGGGAAAGCAGATAATCAGCGTCAGCAAGTAAAGTGCTGGTAACTTAATTGCTGAAACCAGACATTGCATCCACGTACTAGAGGCACCTAATATCGCTCCGTAAATCGCAAAAAATACGGTACTAGAAATCAACAAACCGAAAATTTTAGATTTGAGCTTGACACCTTGGCGAATTTCTTCGAGGAACTGTTGCCGTTCCCGCAGCAAATACATTACTACTGAAAAATATTTCACGGGCTCTCCTTGTGACTGATGCAACTCCGAATCAGTCATAACTCAAGCTGAGTGCGCTTGGCAAGCTTGGCAAATCAGGGCACTCTATGTTAACCAATTATTCTTGAAGAGACAGGACTTACAGAGAACCTAATTATGTAGGGTGCTCTTCTGCCACACACCTTACCGCTATTGACTATCGGCTGGATATTTATAGTTAAATTCTAGTCACATTGTTTCCAAATTGTGTCCAAAAAGGTCATTTGATAGTCATTTCGTAGTCATTTCGTAGTCATTTGATAGTCATTTGATAGTCACTTTGACCCCCGACTCAGCCGTATTCTGGGCAATAAAAAACCTCAAACCTTTGATTTCTCGTTGGTTTGAGGTTTTTGTAGGCGCAAGCGGGCAGCGGGAATCGAACCCGCATAGTTAGCTTGGAAGGCTAAAGTTTTACCACTAAACTATGCCCGCGCACAGAAACTAAACATACCACAAGTCTCTGGGGATTGCAATAGGCCTGTGCAAAATTTTTGAATACCTCCCTCACACAGGCTGAATCGGGACTTGCGGCCCGATCGCCCCCTCACCCCGACAATCCCCGTCTCCGATGCTGCGTAAGACTTTACGGATGGAAATAATCGTAAATTTGCTGCGCCAGACGCGGGCCAATCCCAGAAACTTCTGCCAACTGTTCGGGAGTCGCTAAACGGAGATAGTCGATCGACCGAAAATGTGCCAACAATTGTTTTTGTCGGTGGTGTCCCAATCCGGGAATTTCATCAAGGCGCGATCGCTTCATTCTCTCGCTTCTGCGATCGCGGTGAAAACTCACAGCAAACCTGTGCGCCTCATCCCGCACCCGCCGCAATAATTGTACCCCAGGCTGCTCAGAATTAGTTTGCAGCGGCAAAGATTCCCCCGGCAAAAATATCTCCTCTCGCTGCTTTGCCAAACTGACAACGCGCAACTCTTCTAGCAAATTCATCTCCCGCAAAACAGCCACAACTGCTGACAGTTGACCTTTGCCGCCATCTATCATAATTAAGTCTGGTTTGTCGGAAATAGTAGGAGAATCTGAGGATAAATTGCTGAGTTCTTTCTGTTCTTCTAAATCGCTAAATCCATCTTCCCTCTTCCCTCTTTCTTCTTCCTTTAATCCTCGGAATCGGCGACCGATAACTTCTGCTAAACTAGCAAAATCATCAGAATGACCCGATTTAATTTCAGGATTTTTAATTTTGTAATGGCGGTAGTGTTGATTGGCGGGCAAACCGTCAATAAATACCACGCGGGAAGCTACGGCGTCAGAACCTTGAATGTGAGAAATATCGTAACCTTCTATGCGGCGAGGAACTTCTGGCAAATCGAGAATTTCTGCTAAATCTTCCATTGCTTGAGAATTGCGATCGCTCAATCTTTGCATTCTCGCCAATTCATACTCAGCATTGCGTTCCACCATCTCAATCAACTCAGCCTTAGTTTGCCGCTGCGGCGTCAAAATCGTAACTTTTCGCCCCTTACGGTTGCTCAACCAATCTGCTAATATTTCCGCTTCTGGCAATTCGTACTGCACAGAAATTTCGCTGGGAATTTCTACAGATTCGACATTTTGATAGTGTTCTTCCAGCACCCGCTGCAAAATCGCTCCGGCCTCTACTCCCCCTCGTTCCCCCCCTTGCCCAGGAGGGGAGGAAAGAGAAAGTTGAGATAACTCTTGCCCCTCCTTGGCAACGGGGGGTTGGGCCGGTATTTCCGCCATAAATCCCAATCTTCCGACCAGTTGACCAGCGCGAATTTGGAACAATTGGACGCAAGCGTGCTGGGTGTCTGCAGCAAGTGCGATCGCATCTCTGGAAACCGTATCGTCGGGCAAAGACACTTTTTGACCCGCACTCAAAGACTGCAAACCCTTAATTTGGTCACGAATGCGCGCCGCCGTTTCAAAGTTTAAATCTTCGGCTGCCTCTTCCATTTGGGGTTCTAAAATATCGAGTAATTCCTGAGTTCTTCCCTGGAAAATCATCGCTACTTTTTGGATGATTTTATGATATTCCTCCGGCGAAGTTAACCCTTGACAAACGCCAACGCAGCGCCCGATGTCGTAGTTCAAACAAGGACGGTCTTTAAATAGCGGTTGAGGGCGCTGCCGCAGAGGGAAAATCCGCTTAATTAAATGCAGCGTACTCCGCAGCGCCCCTGTATCAACGTAGGGGCCATAGTAGCGGTCTTTTGCACTACCTGCGCGGCGTTTGCGGGTGATAAAAATGCGCGGGTATTCCTCCGACCAGGTTATGCACAAATAAGGATATTTTTTATCATCTTTGAGGAGGACATTAAAGTAAGGTTGGTGCTGTTTTACGAGGTTTGCTTCTAACGCCAAAGCTTCCGCTTCTGTGTCGGTGGCGATGAATTCAATTTCGCGCACTTGCTGCACCATCATCGCGATGCGGGGGCTGAGATTTTGGCTTTCGCGGAAGTAGGAACGGACGCGGTTTCGGAGTTTTTTTGATTTGCCGATGTAAAGGATGCGATCGCTCTCGTCTCGCATTAAATATACACCAGGAACCGCCGGAATTTCTTTGAGGCGACTTTCTAGGCGTTCCGAGTCTTTAACTAACGGCAGAGTTTTTGTGGATGGCATTGCAAGCTATCTCAGCAAAATAGAGACTGATTGTACACTCTTTTATTTTACCTTAATTATGTCTATTTTGACTGCTGCGATCGTCGCCAAACCCACCTATTAAACTGGAAAATCAGTTACAATATCTGAGATAAAAACTTGCGGGTGCGTTCTTCCTTCGGATTCTGAAAAAACTCTTCCGGCTCAGCTTCTTCAACTAAAACGCCGCCATCCATCAATACAATGCGATCGGCAACTTCGCGCGCAAACCCGACTTCGTGAGTCACCACCACCATTGTAATTCCAGTTTGAGCCAAATTTCGCATTACATCTAACACTTCCCGCACCATTTCCGGATCTAATGCTGATGTCGGTTCATCAAACAGCATGATTTTAGGCTGCATTGCTAGAGAACGTGCAATAGCGACCCGCTGCTGCTGTCCTCCAGACAACTGTCCGGGATATTTTTTTGCTTGTTCCAAAATGCCCACTCTTTCTAACAGTTGCATCGCCACTTCTTCGGCTTTTTTCTTCGGCCAGCGGCGCACCCACACCGGAGCTAGCATGACGTTTTGCAAGACTGATAAGTGGGGAAACAGGTTGAATTGCTGAAACACCATTCCTACTTCGCGGCGAATTGTCTCAATGTTGCGTAAGTCGTGGGAAAGTTCGATTCCGTCGATCGTAATTTTACCTTGTTGGTACTCTTCTAATGCGTTGAATGTGCGAATAAACGTTGATTTTCCCGAACCAGAGGGCCCCATCACGACCACGACTTCACCTCGGTTTACGGTCAGGCTGACGCCGCGCAGTACGTGAAATTGTCCGTACCATTTGTGGACGTTTTCTGCTACGATTACTTGTTCTGGGATTCTGGGTTTAGTTTCCATATTTTTTTGTTTTTAAACCGCTGATGAACGGGGATGAACGCAGATTTTTTACCTTTGACCTACGCCTAAAGTTCGCTCTATTTTGCGGCTTGCTAGGGACATTGAGTAGCAAAATATCCAATAAATAATCCCGACGAATATGTAAACTTCGGCGTATCTTCCGATATAGGAAGGATTTGCTAAAACTGCGCGGGATATTCCAATTAATTCTAACATTCCGAATAGAGACAGCAGGGATGTATCCATAAATAATCCGATGAATTGACCGCCGATCGCAGGAATGACTATTCGTAATGCTTGAGGCAGTACAATGAGAATTGTAAGCAGGGGTGTATTGAGTCCGATCGACCTAGCTGCTTCTATTTGTCCTCTGGGCACGGCCTGCAAGCCTCCGCGCACGTTTTCAGCCAAGTATGCTGCACTAAATAACGTTAATCCAGCAATGGCTCTAATTACTCTATCCAATTTCGGATATTCAGGCGGCAAGAAGAGTTGCAGCATCACTTGACCCAAAAACAAAATGCCAATTAATGGTAAACCCCGAATAATTTCAATGTATAATGTTGATAACAGTCTCACAACTGGCAAAGAACTTTGTCTCCCGAGTGCTAGCAATACTCCCAAAGGAAAGGAAAGCACAATACTAATAACTGCTAAAAACAGCGTCAATACTAAACCGCCCCAATCATTTGTTGACACTTCTGTCAAACCCAACCCGCCTTTAATTAGCCACAAAACTATTGGGAAGGAAAGAACCCAAATTGCCGGCATCCAGTCCATGATTTTTGGGTGAATTTGCCTTCCGATGGCATAGCTGGCGGCGGCTGCGATAATAATTCCTAAGAGGTAGAGGCGAGAGGTTAGGTCGATCGGCGAAATGACCGCACCCACAACCGCAGCACCGAGTATAATTAGTAAAGGCGGATTCCAAAGACGTTCTTGCCGCTGAATGTTTCCCCAAGTTAATCCTCCCAACAAGGCAATGATGGCCGTTACTATCCACAGCCGCCAGTAGGATTCGCTGGGAAATCTGCCGGCGAAAAATAGCGGCAAGTTGGCTTCTAATACGCGCCATTGAGCTTTTGTTGTTGCCCAAACAATAATTCCTTTAATAGTTTGGAAGGCGATAATTAGGCAAACTACTGTCAGAATGCTGTTGTACCAGGTACTAAATAAATTTTTGCGCGCCCAATTCCAAGGGGTAGGCGATTCGGTGGCTGGGGGCGGAAGTACAGGTATTGTTTCCATCAGTTTTTAGTTATTATTAATTTCTCATACTGTTCGCTAAGATTCCTAAAATTTTATTAACATCTCTGAGGTAATACTCTGTTAAATCTATTTCAATTACTTGGTCTTTTAATTTTAGGAATCTCCAGTTAGTCCCGCTAGTTACAGCGCCAAAAATCGCAGGAATATCGTTGCATTCACGTTCATTAAATATTCTAGCGCCTAGCATTTCTGCTACGCACTGTCCCAATTCACTATTGAGATTTTCCGGTTTTGCTTCTACAATTATAATGACTGGTGCAACAACTAACAAAAGTCCTGATGAATTGCCAATTAAAAAATCGCAACTACCGTCTAAGCCTCTTTCGGAGTCCACATTAAAGTCAATACCGGAAAATAAGCTAATTCGATTTTGTAATTGTTCTCTAAGTTCAATTAAAATTGGTGCTGTAATCATTTCAGCGCGGGATTTCTGGGTGTTACTTGCCAGACCTAACGGTACACTGCGCTTGAGAGTTTCTCCTAGTAGTTGGCTGCATTCTAAGTTGGGTTCTTTGCCAAACAAATCGGCGACTTCCGAATACTTTAATTCAAATGTTTTGACTGCGCCCTCTAAACTAAAATCACTGTAAGCCATTTTTCTATTTCCTTTGACCGCCGTTGTAAAATTTCCAACATTAACTCTTTACCTTTCCTTGATTTGTACAGTTTTATTGTACCAATTCATGAACAGAGAAACTATCAAACTAATTGTTAGATATGTTACCATGATAATTAACATTGCTTCGATCGCCCGACCGGTCTGATTCAAGGTCGGAGACCCCACCACAAAATAAACGTCGGGATAAGCAACCGCAACCGCTAAACTCGAATTCTTAGCTAAGTTCAGATATTGACTGGTTAAAGGTGGCACAATCACCCGCAAAGCTTGTGGCAAAATTACCATCCGCATCATTGTTCCAGACTTCAGCCCCAAAGACTTTCCCGCTTCCCACTGGCCTCTCGATACTGACTGAATTCCGGCCCGGACAATTTCTGCAATGTAACTGCCAGTATACAAGCTGAGCCCTGTCACCAGGGCTGCAAATTCTGGAGTGAATTTTAATCCTCCTTCGAGTTGCAATGCTGGTGTCAGGCGGGGGAAATCTAGGCGAAAAGGCAGATTTTGGGTAATAATCCAAGCTAAGATTGCACTCAGCCCGATCGCACCTACAGCCCAAAACAACTGTCTTCCCGGCTTAGCTTCTTCCAACATCACCCGCGCCCGCCACATCCACAGCGCCACCGCCGCCAAAACTCCGACAGTTAGCAAAATCAACCAAATCTCAAAACCCGGCAAAGCCACAGGCCAAGGTACAGCAATGCCGCGATTTGTCAAGTAAATCGGCCCCCTCATCTGCTGATTGTCTTCGAGTTTTGGCAGGGAAATGAAAACTGCAAAATACCAGAAAAATAATTGCAGCAATAACGGCGTATTCCGCAAAATTTCTACGTACAAACCAGCCAAATTTCGCAGCAACCAATTGTCGGAAAGGCGCGCAATTCCTACAGTCAAACCCGCAACGGTTGCGAAAATAATGCCGATACCCATGACCCGCAGCGAGTTAATTAAACCGACAAAATAAGCTTGTCTGTAACTGTTGGCGGGACTGTAGGGGATTACACTTTCGCCGATATCAAAAGATGCTTGGGAATTGAGAAAATCAAATCCAAACGCAATCCCCAGTTGCGAGTAATTGGCGCTGAGATTGTCCCAAAGAAGGGCGATGACAATTATTACTAAAATTAGGGCGATCGCCTGTCCGGCAATTTTCCAGAAGCGATCGTCCCGCAGCAGTTTAGATATATCTTTAAAATTGGGAAGTTTCTGCGATTTGCCCGGTTGAGGTTCTGGATTCATAACTGTTTAATGAGGGATCGAACTAGACCTCAATACGGTTCAGTTAAAACTATTTATTCCTCGGAGATCCCCCTAAATCCCCCTTAAGAAGGGGGACTTTGAGTAAGTTCTTGTCCCCCCCTTTTTAAGGGGGGTTAGGGGGGATCGAGCTTAACTGAACCGTATTGAACTATACCTAACTTTAGCCTGCCTAAAATATCTTGTAGCGTACACCTAGCAAGCACCTTACAAGTCGGGTAAGCGCGGAGTACCTTGCTGTCTAAAATATCTGGTTAGTTAACTGTCAACAGTCAACAGTCAACAGTTAACAGTTAACAGTCAACAGTCAACAGTCAACAGTTAACTAAAATTACCGGAACGGCGGCGAGTAAAGCAAACCGCCATCTTTCCAGAGTCTGTTTTGACCCCGTTCTAACTTAAGTGTACTTTTGGGGCCGAGGTTGCGATCGTACATTTCCCCGTAATTCCCGACTTTCTTGACAACGCGGACTGCGTAGTCGTTCGGGAGTCCCAAACCTTTACCTAAATCTCCTTCTGTTCCTAGCAAACGTTTGACGCTGGGGTCTGTAGTGCTTGCCACAAGTTGGTCTACATTTCCTGAATTAATTCCCAAATCTTCAGCTTCAATCGCAGCAAAAACGATCCATCTCACGGCGTCAGCCCATTTAGGATCGCCGCTTTTCACCGCTGGGGCTAACGGTTCTTTTGACATCACGATCGGCAAAACAACATTATTCTCGGAATTCGGCAGAGTTGTCCGCTTCGAGACTAGCTGCGATCGATCGGCAGTAACACCTTGACAGCGACCTTCTTGATAGGTAGCAAAGACAGCATTCACATCTTCAAACACCACAGGAGTGTATTTAACTCCTAATCTTCGCATTTGGTCGGACAAATTTTGTTCGGTACTCGTACCTGTCTGCACGCAGATAGATTTGCCCGCAAAATCTTTTAAACTTTTGATGCCGCTGTCTTTTTTGACCATGATGCTTTGAGAGTCATAAAAGATCACCGGGGCAAATTCCAGTCCGGTAGTGCTGTCGCGGCTGGCCGTGTAGGTGGTATTTCGGCTGAGAATGTCGATTTCTCCGGCCTGCAAAACTGTAAATCTATCTTTAGCATTGAGCTTTCGGTACTCGACTTTTTCGGGATCGTCAAATATTGCCGCCGCCACAGCCCTGCACACATCCACATCCAGTCCGGAGTATTTGCCCTTTTCGTCTAAAAAGCTAAAACCCGGCAGTTCGCCGCTGACGCCACAAATCAGTTTGCCGCGGCTGACAATTGTATCTATCCGGCTTGAACCTTGTTGCGAATTGCCGCCTGCAGTAGTTGTTGCTGTTGTTTGTCCGGTTTGTGCCGATCGATCCCTACAAGATGCCAACGGTGTCGCAAATAACACACTTGCTAGTAGCAGAAATCCCCATTTACGCATAGATTTTAGTAGAACGCTTTCCTGACAATCCTACCTTGTAGCTGTCGAGAACTGTGGCGATCGGCGATCTACAAAAGCCTCCGGCTTCAAATTAGCCGTTCTGCATCCGGTGCTGCACTGCGGCACCTGCACCGACTACCCGCCTGTTTTTTTTTGAGCAAACTGGGAGCCCAGAATTAGAAACCCGGTTTCCGGCTGGAGGTCTGGTCGTCAAACCTAAGATTTATCCTTGAAACCCGGTTTCTTTTCTGCTATTTCTGCCCAGCGCGAGGGACAATCGCCTTTCCCTGGAATATTTATCTGATTTTGATTGAATGCGCTCACAGTAGCTCTGGTGCTAGCCGCTGCTCAGCTAAATCGCGGATTAGGGAAAGCCGAGACTGGATGTATTCGTCCAACACATCTGCTTCTTTGCCATTAAGCGCAGAGTTGGTCTTTAACTGTTTCAGCAGCCACTGTACCAGGGTGGCATCGTCCAAATTAACTAACAGAGTGGCTTGGGTGGTCTCAATTAATGACCAGAGTTGGCGTAACATGACTGGAGTCATAAAACCTCGTTGAGCGTAAATACGCACTAATGGGCGGGGATAGCGAAAAGCTGGTCTTGGTGTCTCAAGCCGATCGACGAAAAGCGCACTCATCTCGCTCGGCTTAATGATTATTTTATATTTGACCACAATAACTTAATGTAGTAGTGTCATAAGCTACAACACACAAGATGTTATAAGAGTTCCCAATTCCGTCACATTGAGATAAATATCTTGATAAAAGATTAAAAATCTTTACACGCGAGCGATCGTGGGGGCTGCCAAGAGCCGTCCGCGATCGGGCCCGATAGCCCGGTTCAAAACCAAATTGATGGATTACTCACTAGCCACCAACTTTTCAACCTCCGCCAGAATTATTTCTAATTCAGCGATGATTTTTGTAGCCCCCTCCAAATCATTAGATTCAGCCCGATTTTGAAGCTGATCTGCCATGTCGGGCATTAACCGCACCGCCGCCGTAGCGCTGACACCTTTAATTTGATGAGCGTGGCGGGCGAGTGTCTCCATATTTCCCGAGCCAATCGCCTCCTTAGCAGCTTCTAAATAACTACCAGTATCCACCACAAAAGCTTGCAGTATTTCCCGCTCAAACTCTAAATCAGCGCCCGAAATTTCGTGCAGACGTGCCATATCGACTACCGATTCGATATCTGGCTCAGAATTTTGAAGTTCCTCGCCCTTAAACTTGGGAGTTTCAATTTTTAGCTTGGCGGACCAATTTTCTAGTACCGATTTTAACTTTTCAATCGCAATAGGTTTGCTAATATAATCGTCCATGCCCGCCGCCAGACACTTTTCCCGATCGCCCTTCAAAGCATTCGCAGTCATCGCAATCACCACCGTCTTTTGATGCGGCTGCATCTTGCCAGCAGCAACATCTGCCGCTTCTAGGCGGCGCAATTGCAGCGTTGCTTCGTAACCGTCCAAAACCGGCATCTGACAGTCCATCAACACAATGTCATACTTTTTCAGAGCAACCATAGATACAGCCTCTGCACCGTTATTGGCCACATCCGCCGCGCATCCCAAAACTCTGAGTTGATTCAGACCAACTTTTTGATTGATTGGAGTATCTTCAACTAACAAAATCTTTAAACTTGCTAAGTCCCGGTTGTCAATAGCCGAGGCTCGATTGGAAGTTGGATTTGTCTGCGACTCATCAATCAGCGTACTCGGGGCGATCGCATTCGCCAAGCAATCAAATAGTCGGTGAGCTTTCACAGGTTTAGTTAAATAGCCACTAAAACCGCTATCTACCAAGCGTTTCGCCTCTCCAAGCTGAGTCATTGAAGTCAGCACCACCCACTTTGTCTGCTGCATTGCCGGCTCAGAAATCCTCAAGCGTTCGAGACTTCCCGCCACCATTTCCGGCAACTGAATATCAACCAAAACAATATCGTAAGGGGAATTAAGGCTGACAGCTTTGTACAGAGATGCGATCGTCATCCAACCGTTCTCAACCTCCTCAACCTCCATTCCCCACACAACAGCCATTCTCACTAACACTTTTCGCACTGTCGGCTTGTCGCTAGCAATTAACATTTTTCGCCCCGCCAGCACCGTTTCCAAATTCACTTCGCACGCTGTGCCGACAGCAGTTAAATTTTCCTTAACTGTCGGCACAGTAAACCAAAAAGTAGAGCCTTTGCCAGGGGTACTTTCCACACCGATTTGCCCCCCCATTAACTCCACCAACTCCTTAGAAATAGCCAGCCCCAAACCTGTGCCACCATATTTTCTTGTTGTAGAGGCATCAACTTGAGTAAAAGATTGAAACAGCTTTTTTTGATCTTCGACAGAAATCCCTATTCCTGTATCTGTGACTTTAAACAGCAGGAGCATCGACTCATTGTTTTCTATTTTTAACGGTTCGATGTTCTCTAAAATTTTCTGATTGTCGCTAGCTGCCAATAACCCAGGAGCGCTAGCATTAGCAACCTCAATTACCACTTCTCCTGCTTCTGTAAACTTAATCGCATTGTTGATCAAATTAGTGAGTATTTGCCGCAACCGCGCTGCATCACCTTTAATTTGCAGCGGCACGTCGCTCTCAATTAGTGCCACCACTTCTATACCTTTTTCTTGTGCGGGAGTTGCCAACAAATCCAGCACTTCGTTCATACAGATACTGAGGTTAAATTCTAGTATTTCTAAGCGCATTTCTCCGGCTTCCAGTTTGGAGAGATCCAGAATATCGTTAATGATAGAGAGTAAATTTTGGCTGCTGACTTTCAGCGTCTGTACAAAGTCAATCTGTTCGGGAGTAAGATTCGTTTTCAGCAGCAAATCAGTCATCCCCATCACTCCATTCATGGGAGTACGGATTTCGTGACTCATATTTGCTAAAAATAACGACTTCATTCGAGACGCTTCTAGGGCGGCTTCTCGGGCTTGCTGCGCTTGCTCAAAAAGAGTAGATTGCTGAATGGCGATCGCCAACTGTACGCTCAACCTTCCTAGTAAATCCACCTCAGAATCAGTCCAAACGCGCGGGCCTCTGCACTGATGGGCAATCAGCAATCCCCACAACCGATTTTGACTCGTTTCCAAACTCCTTCCCTGGGAGCCTATTCGGGGAATTTTGGGCAAATATTCTGTTGCCAACTCCTGACTTTCATCGCCTATAAAAATTGGGACAACTAAATTAGCCCTGACCTGCAAACTAGCAAGTAAATCTCGGTGTTTTTCACTCAAACTGGCAGTATAAATATCTGCCATTGCTTGAATTTGTCCAGCACTATATAGAGATACATAACTTTCCCCAAAGGATGTCATTGGAACTTCTCTGCCCAGCAGTGGCATCCAATCATCGCCTACAGATTCCACAACAACAACCGCTGTTTGGTCGGACTCAAAACGATAAATTACTGTGCGGTCAGTTGCCAGCAACTGCCGCACTTCTTGTACAGCAGTGCTCAGAGTTTGAGTGAGGTTGAGAGACTGCCGGACTCGCTGGGCGATCGCCGAAACAAGCCGTTCTTGTTCTGCTTGTTCCTGCAGCATTCTCTCAGCTTGCTTGCGTTCGGTGACATCGCGAATTACCGCAGCAAAGCACAGCGGTTCGGTGCTTTGAGGGTGCTTGACCAGAAAAGCATTCATCACAACATCAATGGGTTGTCCGCTGCCCAAGTGCTGCATTTGACCTTCTCCTTGCCACTGGCCGTGAGTGATGATTGTTGGCAAAATCTCTTGACTGAATTTCTCTTGAAAATAGAGCCCAATATAATCCCAGATCTCCGTATCAAGCACTTCCGAAAGATTCTCTACACCTACCAGTTTTCGTCCGGCTTCGTTGATAAACAGCGTTTGGCCTTTCAGGGTAGCCATACCGATAAAATCGCTGCTGTTTTCAATCAGCGACACAAATTTTTGCCGTTCTTCTTCTCCTTTTTTGCGTTCGGTAATGTCGCGCTTGACGCAGACATGACAAATTATATCGTCGGCGTTGTTAATCACAGAGTATGCCGCAACGTCGATCGCCAGCGTCTGGCCTTTTTTAGTGGAGTTAGTAATTTCGCCCCGAAAACTTCCAGTTTCCGCTAAACTTTGGGCAATTTCCCAAAAGCGCTCGCCCGCAACCAGCGGCGACGCTTCTGCTTCTAATTCCGCGTCTGTGTATTCTAGAAGCGTTTGGTGAGCACGATTTTGTTCGAGGAAAAACCCGTCAGCATCGATAATCACGATCGCATCATTGGAGTTTAAAAATATTTCTCGGTAAAGCTTTAGTTTTTCCTCAGCTCGCTTGCGTTCGGTTATGTCTCTTTTGACGCTTACGTAACAAACTACATCCCCAGCATCATTGAGAACTGCAAAAGCCGAAAGCTCCACCTCAACTGTTCCGCCTTGCAAAGCCTTAATAAAGGTGATTTCGCCTCGGTAACTCCCTGTTTCCGCCAAGCTTTGCAGTACCGACGCAAATGCCTGTTGTCCCATCTGATTGGCCGGGGTTTTTCCCCACAATTTTGACGCACTGTAACCCAGCAAAGCCGTGTGAGCTTGATTTGTTTCTAAGTAATAGCCTTGGGGATCTAAGATCGCGATCGCATCGTTGGATTTCAAAAAGATTTGTTGATAAAGTTGCAGCTTCCGTTCAGCTTGTTTCCTGGCGCTAATATCCGTGAACAAGCCGTAGTAAACTATCTCCCCCGATGCTTGAAATTCTGGCTGGGAAGCTCCTTGAACCCATTTAAGTTTTCCTGACGGAGTGACAATTTTTCCTTCCCAGCGCCAAGGCTGCAAATTTTCAGCAGAAAGCGTCAGCGAGTTAAGGAAATCATCTCGATCTTCGGGATGAATCATGTTAACAATTACATTAATATCCTGCTGAGCCTCCTCTGGTGCGATTTCATACAATTCTCGGCAGCCGGCGCTCACAAATGAGAAAGCCATTGAGCCGTCTGGATGTAAGTCAATTTGATATACCGTACCCGGTACGCTAGCAGTAATTTTTTGCAGTTTGGCTTGGCTTTGATTCCTGGCTTCATCTGTGGCCTGCAATTGACCAATCTCTCTAGAAAAACCCAAAACCCCAAATATATTACCCTCTGCATCGCATAGCGGCATTTTTTGCGTGTCAAAGATGTGCTGTTTGCCACCTTCAAAGACGATCGCCTGGTAGGGATTGCGAACCCTCTCCCCAGCCAGCACAGCTCGATCTTCCTCGCGGATGCCCCTAATTTGGCTGTTGCGATCGCCAAATACTAATTCGGCTGAAAACCCTAATTCTATATCATCTTTGCCGATAATTTCCTCAACACTTTTTCCCACATACTCAGCAAAACTTTGATTTACAAAAATGTATCTAAAGTTTCTATTTTTCGCAAAAACTCTGTCCGGAGCCTCCTCCATTACAGCCCGCAACAATAGTTCTTGACTTTCCGAATCCAGAGCAAAATTATTGGAAAATCTATCGGCACTGGTCGTTTGACGTCCTAAAGTTACTAACTGTTTGGCACAAATTTGAGCTACAGTGTGGAGCCAACAAAGGTCTTCCAAATTAAAAGCAGTTGCTTGCTCTGCACCAATGAAAAATACTCCCAACAATTCTTCACTGTCATCCAGGTTGGCTGGTGCCATCAAGACTGACTGAAACTGAGCAATTGGTGGCGGAGTGATGTTGTGCGCCCAGTCCCGATTGCCAGCAAGCCATTCAGCGCGAGCAGCTTGCAAGCGCCCTTCCATTTCGGCTTTGGTGCTAGCACTCAACGGCTGTAAGTGTTCCAGATATATTTGATCGTCCGGTAGCGTCAAAATTGCGATCGCCTGTGTGGGAATGAGGCGATCGAGATCTGCCAGACACGCAGAGCAAATTTCCTCAACACTGAGAGCCGCTTGAACTTTTGCAGTAAGTTCGTGGAGAACTTGCAGTTCCAAGGTACGCTGGCGGACTTTTGCTTTGAGGCTGGCGGCTAGGATTTGCATAGTGCTCACCAAACTGGTTTGCTTATATTATAATTATTGATTTTTAAACTTTTTCAAACAATCATCTTAAAATACATCCGCCGAAAAAACAACTTTTTTACATTGAAATTACCTTCAACCGATAAAAAAAACAAGGGCGCGATCGGGAGCAAAGCGGCACCGCAAAGCACCTGCTTGGCTCCCGCAGCGAGATTAGACGGCGAAATTATCCCATTAAAATCACGTTATCGATGACGTGGATGACGCCATTGTCTGCTTCGATATCCGCAGCGACAACTGTAGCATTTTTCACCTCAAAACCGTCAGAACAATCAATTTTAATCGGCGAACCTTCTAAGGAAGTAACAAAACCGAGTTTTGCCAAATCAGCCTTCATAAACTTCCCCGATACGACGTGAAACATCAAAATCCTGGTCAATTGGGGAACGTTCTGCACTAGGGTTGTGATAGTTCCCGGCGGCAATTTCGCAAAAGCATCGTCAGTGGGTGCAAAGACAGTGAAAGGGCCCGGACTCTTGAGCGCATCTACTAAATTAGCTACTTGTACCGCCGTTACCAGGGTTTGAAACGAACCCGCACCTACGGCAATATCAACAATATCAGGCATTATGTTTTACCTCATTTGCAAAAAATGTTCTCTTAAGTATCGTAAACTGAGGCTGGCAACAATACCTACTGTCTTTTTTGAAAAATGGGTAATTATTTTGTAGGGAGGACTTCAATCCTCAGATTTTTGCTGAGGACTTCAGTCGTCACTACAAACCTAATAATATAGGACTTACGCATGGGAACCCAGAAACCGGGTTTTTTACGAAAATACTTCGTTAAAAGCCGCAGATTAGGTAAAAAAACCAGTTTCGAGCAGTCGGAGTAGGTAAGTCCTGTAATAGTTATTTTACCCGATATAATATTACTAACGCCTTCACAATTTAACCGGGCGGGGGTTTCCAATTTCTACAATACTGCTGTCGATTGTTGTGATACCCAATTCTCTGTTTCTAAATCTGCTACTTGAGCATTTAGGTTTTCTCCCTTATGAATGCTAAAACTGCCGTACAAAATTGAAATTTCAAAAATGTCTGTATGAATCAAAGCTGCTTTCCGGTGCGCGTTTTCACCCAAATGAAGGCCAATCAAATCAGCTTCAGGATCTTTGACATCTTCAGGATGGAACACCTCCCAACTGATGTCTCGGCAGTCATGAAATACTATGCTATAAGGCAATCGATCGCCTGTCGGATCGTAAATACATTCAAATAAAATTTCATTCCCCCACAAAGACACATTGACATTTGTGATGAGGGACGTAAGTCCACCTAAATTAAGCAAGTTGTAGTCATCTGGCATATTAATTACTCACTTTTTCTCCCGAATTGTGCGTCCCAGGAATCTTATTGCCAAATTCATCGCGTGTTTTGACCAAGCTGCCATCTTTGTCAAGACGCAAACCTTTGTTTATTTTTCGGCCATCTGAACCGTATCTGGGAGCTGGGGTGCGTACAACTTCACCATCAGGACGGATATTGACTCGCGAACGATCGGCAAATTCGTATTCAAGATAACCCCCTTCAGTAGTTCTGATTTCTGCACCCAATCCGCGCAAAAAATCATCGACTTCTTGGCGAGTCATCCCGGTTAAGTCTCCAAACTCAGATGCAATTCCATTTCCTCCCACTCCCTGACTCGGCACGCAAGTCTCCTCACCAACCATTGCTTCTTGGAGTTTAGCACGGTTGAAGAATCGGAACAAGAAAATTCGGCAACGGATTCGCTTTCTGAGGATGTAACGGATGGATGGAAGAAGGAAGAAGGAAAAAGGAATAATCATTCCTCAAACTCGCAATGCCCAATGCTTTCCGGCACAATTTTCAATTCCCAATGACCAATAATCTATTTCCCAAACAAATAGGGGGGGCCTTGCGCCCCCCTACTAATTAACTCAAACTAACTAAAGTAGGAAAAAATTATTAGCCGCCGATTTGCACTTTCACCACGCGGTTCTTTTCTGCTTCCGCTTTGGGCAAATTCAGGTGCAAAACTCCATTTTTGTACTCAGCTTCTACGCTGTCATTTTGAACCCGGGCGGGTAGGGAAATCACCCGGCGGAACGAACCGTAGCGGAACTCAGAGCGAGTCATGCCTTTATCTTCACTCTTTGTTTCCTGACGGCGTTCGCCGCTGATAGCAACAGCTTCTGCGGTTACTTGTACATCCAAATCCTTAGCTTCCATGCCTGGAACTTCTAATTTAAGGTGGATGGCTTCGGGAGTTTCATCGAGTTCGGCGGGGGGTAGAAAAGAAACACCGTTAGATGCGCGATCGGTTGCCGGAGTCAAGCTATCAAACAACCGATTCATTTCTCGTTGCAAGGAGTCCATTTCCCGCAAAGGTTCCCAACGAATAAGTGCCATAACTAATACCTCGACTATCTGAAGTTTTTAGGGTTGAGAAACACTTGACTCAACCTGTATTTAATATATTTCAGCTCCAGAAATAGGGGGATTCGGTTTTCCGCAAAAAGGTCGATCGCATTACCGAACATTTGCGACCAATAATGTTGGGTGAGTCGGTTTGAGAGTGGAGATTTTAGATTGACTCCACAGATAAATCTGGAAGTTTGACCAAGAGTCTAAAATTTCAAGTATCCGTTTTTGGGCGAAGTCAGCAGCTTCGAGGTTGGAGAGTTGAGATTTGAGATTGACTCCACACATGAATCGGGAAATTTTAACTTTGGTCTAAAATTTTCTGCTCTCCACCACTCCTGTCTGCTAGCAACTATCCGTTTGTGGGCGAAGTCATTGCAGGTGGCGCTATTCGATCGCATCGGAACCCAACAATTTGAGATTTTAGATTTAATTTAGAATTCCCAACCTAAAATCTCACATTCCACATATAACGAAACAAAATTAACTCCACCGCGAATGCTGATAAGAAGCGTAGGTATCAAACAAAGCACCCACTAAACCAAAAGTTAGACCAATGACGAAAAAGCCCTGGAGGGGACAGCCGCTGCCGAAAGTAGCTAAGAACTGCAAAATCATGTCTTCTCCAGAACGACCAACTCCTTGGAGAGCAGGGACGAAGCCGATCAGCGAAAAGCTAGTCAATCCCGCGCCGATTAACAATATGGGGGCGACAAAGCTCAACAGGCTGGTCAGCAGTACAGAGCGAATAAAATTGGGAAAAATGCTCATAAGAGTCAGTAAATTCAGCTAAACTGCCGAAAGGTGCAAGTAAACAAAACTTGTCCTTTTCTACGATAGGCAGCGATCGCCGTCAGTGGCCGGTTCTGTCAGAAATCTTAAATGTTATAGAAAAAACTTGTTTAAGATTTGTAGATAGATTTCATTTTTTGCAGTTGTTCTACACTCGAAATCCCCTTGAGCACCACTACATCTTCGAGCCTCAGTTTGTGGAGTCAGCGGTTGCTGGCAGCAATTTTATTGGGCGGCCAAGTCATGCTGCACTTGCTGAAGGGCAAAATTCACCGCCGAAACACCCTCGACCAAATGGCAGCAGTCGGCCCGGAATCTCTGCTGATTGCTTTGCTGACTGCGGGTTTTGTCGGCATGGTATTTACTATTCAGGTAGCGAGGGAATTTATTAACCTCGGGGCCGGCAATGTCGTCGGTGGCGTTTTGGCTTTGTCTTTGACTCGCGAGCTCGGCCCCGTCTTAACAGCCGTAATCGTGACGGGACGGGTAGGTTCGGCTTTTGCAGCGGAAATCGGCACGATGCAGGTAACAGAACAGATAGATGCCCTGCTGATGCTTAGAACAGACCCGATCGACTATTTAGTAATTCCCCGCGTCCTTGCTTGCTGCTTGATGCTGCCAATTTTAACAATCATGTGTCTCGTCACCGGCGTCCTCGGCGGACTGCTGATTGCTACGACGATGTACGGCATCTCTCAAAACGTGTTTTTAGAATCAGTCCGCAATTTCCTGAGTCTGTGGGATATTTGCAGCGCGGCAATTAAGGCTTTTGTATTCGGTGGTTTGATTGCTGTAATCGGCACTAGCTGGGGTTTGACCACCACCGGCGGGGCAAAAGGCGTCGGTCAATCGACTACTACGGCGGTGGTGACGGCTTTACTGGCTATTTTTATTGTGAACTTTTTCATGACTTGGCTGATGTTTCAGGGGACGGGCTCTAGCGTACTCAAAGGCTTGTAAGCTAGGAAACGGATAAAATATGAATAATTGGCAACATTCCTTTACTACCCTTGATTTAAACCCGTGAATACCACTGCCTCTTCGACGGCGCCGACAAATACGATCGAACTCGCTCCGAGTTATGCGATTCCCCTAGTCCTGGTACTGGCGGCCCTACCGCTGCTGTTCGTGCAGAAGTGGGCTAGTTTGCCACTTTCGCTGTTCGGCTTGTTTCTGATGTATCAAGCCGCCACCATCCGGCTACAATTTACCCCAACAGATTTGGACATTTATCGATCGTCCAACTTAATCCGCCGCTTTCCTTACCGAGAATGGCAAAATTGGCGGATATTTTGGCCCGCAGTGCCGATTTTGTTCTATTTCAAAGAAATTAACAGCATTCACTTTCTGCCGGTTCTGTTCGATCGTAAAATGCTACAGACCTGCTTAGAACAGCGCTGTCCCCGTCAAGACTAAAAAAGTTGTTAATTTTTAATTTTTAACTTTTCCGTGCCCTACGCCGAACAAAATTTCCCATGAATTCAGACGAATCTCCAACCCAAGAACCGCAACCACAACCAGCCGCCCCAAGCGGTGACGGCGAAGTCGATTTACCCGTGAATGAGACGGAATATCAACTTCTATCTCAAACACGAGATTTGTGGATCGACGAAGATGAACTGCCAGCCCAACTCCCGCCAGAAACAGACCCGCCGCTGGCCCAGGAAGATGCCGAAATCGCCGAATTCGTGAATGAAGCAGGCGCAATCGCCCCAATTCCACCCAACACCGACGATGCCGAATCAGAAAGTCCGATCGCTCAAATCGAGCTTCCCACAGACTCCCAGCCAACAGCAACCGCAGCAACGGTAACGCACATCCCAGAAAATGTTACCGAACAGTTGGCACAGAGAGTCAAAGAATTGCAGCAGCAAGAACAAAATTTGACTGAAAAAATTGCCGCCTTGGAAGCCGACAAAGCCAATGCTATAGAAGCGTTGGGCGAGACTCAAGCATCGATCGGGCGTTTGGTACAAGACGGCTTGATTCAACTAGATCAGCGCAAACAAGCGCTACAAATCGAAGTAGAAAAACTCGAACGCCGGCGCGATCGAATTCAAAAGGAAATGCGAACCACTTTTGCCGGCGTTTCCCAAGATTTAGCAATTCGAGTCCAGGGTTTCAAAGACTATCTAGTAGGCAGTTTGCAGGATTTGGCCGCCACCGCCGAACTCTTAGATTTGACACCGCCGATGCAAGAGACACCACAGCGAACTGCTGCTGAGGAGTCTCAATCCTCAGCACCGGTAAATCCCAAATTTGCCGAACAGGGATTTCAAGAACAAGCCAAACAAATTCGCCGCACCCTCGATCAATATCGCACTGTCCCCGACTACTACGGCCCGCCTTGGCAACTCCGCCGCACTTTTGAACCCATCCACGCGGAACGAGTTTCTAACTGGTTTTTCACCCAAGGAGGAAGGGGTGCTTTGCGGACTATGGGTTCGCGCTTGCAAAATATCTTGATTACTTCGACTATTATTTCTGTACTCAGAAGCGTCTACGGCGGGCGGGTGCGAACTTTGGTACTCGCCAACAGTCCCGAACGTTTAGGAGAGTGGCGCCGGGGTTTGCAGGATTGTTTGGGCATTACTCGCAACGATTTTGGCCCGGAACGGGGGATTATTATGTTTGAGTCTGCGGAGGCTTTGGCTCAAAAAGCCGATCGACTGGTGAAAGATGGCAAATTGCCGCTAATTGTCATTGATGAAACTGAGGATTTAATTAGTTTGTCACTGCTGCAATTTCCGCTGTGGTTGGCCTTTGCTTCTGACCCGCAAACTTTGACGACTGCTAAGGATTTTTGATTGAGTAATTGGTAATTGGTAATTGGTAATTGCTAATTAGTAATTGCTAATTGCTAATTATGCTAGGGGAAAGATTGCAAATTTTAAAAGTACACGAAATCTCAAATTAAAAAATGGCTAGCTGGATAATTTTAAATGGCGCACTGTTAATAGCAGCTTATCTGCTGGGTTCGATTCCTACTGGGTACGCATTGGGGAAATGGATGCTAGGAATTGATATTCGAGAGGTTGGTTCGGGTTCGACGGGTGCGACTAACGTACTGAGGACTTTGGGTAAGTGGCCGGGGTTGGGGGTGTTGCTGGTTGATGTGTTGAAGGGGGTAAGTGCGATCGTCCTAATCCGCTACATTTACTCTCTCAGTTTTACCAGCCAGCTAGCAACCGCGGCAGGTTTAGAAAATACTGCAACTGTCCTCCCTTGGATGGCAACTTTGGCGGGTTTCTCTGCTGTTTTGGGCCACAGCAAATCTATTTGGCTGGGGTTTACCGGCGGTAAATCTGTGGCTACGAGTTTGGGAGTTTTGCTCGGTTTGTACTGGCCAGTTGGTTTGGGAACTTTCGGAATTTTCGGGATAGTATTTGCGGTATCGCGAATTGTCTCTTTAAGCTCGATTATCGGGGCAATTAGCGTTGCTGGATTGATGTTTGCTTTACATCAGCCGCTGGCTTATGTATTGTTTGGAATTGCGGGCGGTGTGTTTGTAATTGTGCGGCATCGGAGCAATATTCAGCGGCTTTTGAACGGTACTGAACCAAGGATTGGAGAGAAATTGGAAACAGCAGCTAGCGAGTGATAATTAGTTTGATTGAAGTGCGATCGCGCCTTAAAAATCCCACAGTTTAGCGCGCGGGCGATCGCTAGCAGCATCTCCAATTAAGCTTTTATAGCAGGCATGGCAGCGCATTATACAGCTCAGAATCCCTGAACAGGGATAATGCTGTTTAGAATGCTGTTTTGCAAGTCCACAGGCGTTACACCCTCAACAAAACCGATTGCATCTCCTGAATTCCTGACTTTGATCAGAGTCCCTGAACTCACTATCGATACAGGTTTTAATAGCTGTGATTGCTCTGGCGTGACAATAGAACCCGCAACTTGCGGAAATTCTACCTGTATCGTAATTGGCACATTTGTCAAGTTTTCCAACACTATATCATTCACAGTCAAACCGCCTGCTAATCCAATTTTATCGAAAGGTTGTCTGAAACCTACAATGAGATCGGCATTATTGACATCTCTAACTCCGGATTCTGCTTGAAGGACGTACAAGTTGCTGCCCCCGATTTTGAGTGAACCACTCTCACCCAAACCTGCTAAAAAGTCGCGACCCAAACCTCCCATTAGAGTGTCATTTCCGCTACCGCTGACTAAAAAATCATTGCCTTTACCTCCCAATAAAATATCATTGCCACTCTCACCAAAAAGTAAATCTCCATCTTGACCTCCGTTTAGAGAGTCATTGCCTTCAGTTCCATATATTGCGTCTTTCCCTCTTCCCCCAAGTAAAGAATCGTTGCCAAAATTCCCTCTGATAATATCTTCCCCTTCATTGCCATAAACCAAATCGCTAGCTGTTGAGCCTATGACTGAATCGTCACCTCCAAGCATCCATACTCCCGAGGGGAAATTAGTTACACCTCCGAATCGGGAATTAGCGAGGGATAACTCAACAGATTCAGATGTATTGTCGCCAACTAAGCGAGGCACTCCTGATAGATCTCTTTGTAAAGCCATAAAATATTTTGTTCCTCAAATCTCAGATGCCAAGATTATTAAATAAGCCACTCTCAAAGTCAATTCATATATTCATAACTTTGAGTTCATAAAAGTCATAACCTTGAGTTCATAAAAGTCATATTTGTGGTACGATCGACACCAACGAGTGCAGCGAGTCGAGGGGATAGAACAATTTATGTGTCTGAATCCAGGGGATATTCTGCGCGATCGCTACCGAATAATCGCTCAATTAGGGGAGGGAGGGTTTGCCATAACCTATAGGGCTGTCGATCTACATGAACCCGACGAAAATCCCCTGTGCGTCGTCAAGGAAATTGGGCCTCCTCAATCGAACGATCCGGAGGTTTTGCAGGCGGCGCAGGTGCAATTTGAAAGAGAAGCTAGAGCCCTGATATCTCTGGAACAGTGCTCGCGCATTCCCAGGTTAATCGAGCACTTTCAAGAACAGGGAAGATTTTACTTAATTCAAGAATACATCGAAGGAAATCCGCTGAACCAAGAGATCGGTTCAGACAGGCAGTTTACGGAATCAGAAGTTATTGATTTATTGCAGGACATTTTAGAAGTTTTAGATTGCGTCCACTCTCAAGGTATTATTCACCGCGATATTAAACCGTCAAACTTAATCCGGTGCAAGCTAGACGGCAAAATTGCCGTGATTGACTTTGGGGCAGTCAAAGGTATTAGCAATTTGGCGATTCAGGGGGGTCAAATAACTCAAACTCGCGTCATCGGTACAGACGGTTATATGCCGGCCGAACAGTGGATAAATCAGCCAAGATTTAGCAGCGATATCTATGCTGTGGGAATCATCGGCATTCAAGCGATCGCAGGTTTAGATATTGAAGACTTTTTAAATCATCCAAGAACTGGGGAACTTGTCTGGCACTACTCAACTGACGATCGCCCGATGGTACAAATTAGCGACAAGCTAAAAAAAGTTTTAAATAAGATGGTGCGCTACCACTTTAACGATCGCTATCAATCCGCTGCTGATGTTTTGCAGGATTTGCGATCGGTGGTGCTATCGCCCTCACCGCCGATTGAGACTGCGACGCAGGTGGGAGGGGAATATTCGATCGCCACTGACAGCAGGACACCTGTGGACTCAAACCCTCGTTTAGTCCTCCCAGATAATTTAAGTGCCGGAGAAAGAATTCTCTTTACCAGTTCTCGTCCTCGGTTAAAGCAAAGAGGAGTTGAAAAGTTTGCAGCTTCAAATGCAGAGCAAGCTTTTAATTTATTCAAACAATCGTGGCATAAAGAATACGGCAAAGATCCAGAAACTTTAGTTTACCTGAACAATGCTTTTCTGGAGGCCAGCAACGCTCCTTATTACACAATTGCTGTAGCCATTCCCATTTGTGGGAGAAAGCCGGACAGTTTTGCTCTGCTTGGTGCTCAGGCCAAAGAATTTCTGCGCGGAGTGGCTCAAGCGCAAACAGAAGTTAATTTGGGGCTGTCCAATGCTAGCGACCCGGACTTTCCCGGTCGAGGTTTTTTACCAAGTCAAGCCATTAACGGCAAAGGACTTAAAGTAATTATTGCTGACGATGGGAACGATGAAAGAAAGGCAAGACAAAGAGCAATCTCACTGGTAAATCAACCGGAAATTTTAGCAGTTGTCGGTCACGCTAGCAGCGAGATGACGATGTACACGGTAGATATTTACAATAACAATAATCTGGTTTTGATGTCTCCGGGTGCAGCCACGGAAGAGCTGACAGATGAGCCTAAAAAATTTTTCTTTCGGACTCAATATACGAGCAGTTTAATCGCTAAAGATTTAGCGGACTACCTCCTCGCAAAAAATCAAAAACAAGTAGCAATTTTATACAATCAGGAAAGCCCATTCAGCGCATCTTTTAAGGAAGAGTACACAACCTATTTTCGAGACCGCCAAGGGGGAAAAATAGTCTGCATTCGGGATTTCGATTTATTTAACACAGACTTCAACGCCCAAAGAGCGATCGAGGAAATCCAGGCGAACGCAGAAACTGCGATCGTGTTAGTTCCAGACCCTCATATTAGGGGAGCCTTAAACAGCGCATTTGAGATAATAAAACTTAACGCCGATCGCAATTGGATTGCCGGGGCATGGATGCTGATGTGTCCGCAAATGTTAGAATTTGTATCTGGGCAACCGCAAAGGTTGTTTGAAAAACTAATCCTTTCTGTCGGCTGGCATCCTTTAAACAGCCCTAACAAAGAATTTCCTCAACAGGCTCGATCGCTGTGGGGAGAAGAGGGAAATACTCGTATAGCTTCAGGTTACGATGCAGCGCGCGCACTCATAAAAGCATTGGAAATGCAGCAGGAACCCAGTCGCGAAGGGATGCAAAGAACGCTTTCATCTCCTGATTTTAGGGCTTGGGGAGCAACAGGAACCATTCAGTTTAACTCGCCGGAAAATGGCGATCGGCAAAATCATCCCAGCGATTTAGTACATATTGTAGAGTGTCCAGAAGAGCGGTTCGGCCTCGCTTTTGTTCCCGTCCAGTACCCGACAGCGGCAGCGGCAGGTTTAAAGTGCGATTGAACTCGTTTCTGATTGATTCAATTTTCTGGCGTTAGCCGCCCTCGCTCGCGGTACATGAACCGCCAGAGGGCGGCGTTACATACTCGTGAGTAAACTATATAAACCCGTTCCCGCCCGATGGTAAAATCAACCTCAACGAGTGCAGCCAGTCGGGGAATCGGAGAATTTATGTGCCTAAAACCAGGGGATATTCTGCGCGGGCGCTACCGAATTATCGGTCAATTAGGTGAGGGAGGGTTTGCTAAAACCTATACGGCTAACGACGCTTTAGGCAGCCCCGAAAATCCCCTGTGCGTCGTCAAGGAAATTGAGCCGCCTCAATCTAAGGATGCGCGGCTGTTGGAAGAAGCACAACAGCAATTTGAAAAAGAAGCTAAAACCCTGAAGTATCTCGATCGATGTCCGCGCATTCCCAAGTTTATCGATCGCTTTCTGGAAAAGGGAAAATTTTACTTAATTCAAGAATACATCGACGGAAATCCGCTGAATCAAGAACTAATTTCAGGCCAGCAGTTTCAGGAGTCAGCAGTTATTGATTTATTGCTGGACATTTTGTCAGTTTTAGATTGCGTACACTCTCAAGGTATTATTCACCGAGATATTAAACCGTCAAACTTAATCCGGCGCAAGCTAGACGGCAAAATTGCGATGATTGACTTTGGGGCGGTAAAAGCGATCGGTACTTTGGCGATCGAGAAGGGTCAAATAACTCAAACTCGTGCCATTGGTACTGAAGGTTATATGCCGGCCGAACAGTGGATAAATCAGCCAAGATTTAACAGCGATATCTATGCTGTGGGAATCATCGGCATTCAAGCGATCGCAGGTTTAGATATTGCTGATTTTTTCAACCATCAAAAAACCGGCGAACTCGTCTGGCATTACTCCACTGACGAGCGCCCGCTGGTACAAATTAGCGACAAGCTAAAAAAAGTTTTAAATAAGATGGTGCGCTACCACTTTAACGATCGCTATCAGTCCGCTGCTGAAGTGTTGCAGGATTTGCGTGAAGCGAAGCTATCCCGTAGGGAATCGCTAACAGCGTTGCACTCACCTGCGCCCCCTTCACAACAACCTCTGCTGCCGAAGCCTCAACGCCAATGGCAAGATACATTGAGAGTCAGCTTGCCGATCGCGATCGCAGGATTCCTCGGGCTAGCAGCATTTTTAATACACAAAGTTTTTACACCTAAAACTTGTCCTTTAATCCAGGGAGATGCTGTAAGTTGCGGCGAGGAACTCCTGATAAAAACCTCTGGCTCTCGCTTAAAAGAAAGGGGAGTAAATGAATTGTTTAATGCAAATTATCAAGCAGCTTTTAATTTATTTAAACAATCGTGGAACGAAGAAGAACGCAAAGATCCAGAAACTTTAATTTACATCAATAATGCCCTTTTGAAGGCAAAAAAAGCTGATTACTACACCCTTGCAGTTGCCGTTCCCATTAGCAACAGCGAAGGAGGTACTGTCAATTCTGATTTGGCTAGAGAAATGCTGCGCGGCATTGCCCAGGCCCAAACAGAAGTCAACCTAGGACTCTTTAATTCCGATCGCAATAACGACTTTCCAGGTCAAAGTTTTTTAACAGGGAAAGCCATTAAGGGCAAGGGTATTAGAATCATTATCGCTGACGATGCCAATCTGAAAACAGAGGCAAAAGCTAGGGCCTCTTCACTCGTCAAGCAAACCGAAATTTTGGGCGTCGTCGGTCACTATACTAGCGAGATGACTGTGTATGCAATCGATATTTATGACAAAAATAACTTAGTCTTAATTTCCCCTGGGAGTACAACGGAACAATTAACAGAACAACCTCGCAAGTTTTTCTTTCGCACTGTTCCTAGACATCAAATTACTGCTGAAAACTTCAAGAACTATCTGATTGAAAACGCAGGTTCCAAAAAAGCTGCGGGTTTATATTGTCCTGAAATTCAAGCTACTTCTTCATTGTGGGAAGAATTCAGAAAACAGTTTAGACAAGCAGGAGGAAATATTGTCAGCATCACTGAATTCGATTTATGTAAGAAAACTTTTAACGTTGAATTAGCATTACAAGAAATCGAGCGAACTGAGAAAACAGCCATTGTCTTAAGTACGAGTCATGTCCCGAATGCAGTCAAAAATGCGATGGCACTTATTAAAGCCAATGGCGATCGCAATTGGGTAGTGGGAACCGGGGGAATCTACAGCCAGAAAACCTTAGAAACTGCCTCCCAGTTACAGTCTTTTAATAAACTGGTGACATCATCCTCTTGGCATCCCTTAGCTGCTCCCAACCCCACATTTGCCGAAAATGCTCGGAAGCTTTGGGGAGGAAACGTCAACCACCGCACAGCTTTAACCTACGATGCAACTCGGACGCTAATTACAGCAATAGAAATGCAACAGCAACCCAGCCGCGAAGGGATGCAGCACACTATTGCGAGTCAGAATTTTAGCGCCACAGGAGCAACCGGAACTATTGAGTTTGATGCGAAGGGCGATCGCCAAAATTTTCGACCGGACTTAGTACATATTGTCAAGTGTCGAAAAGAGCGGTTCGGCCTCGCTTTTGTTCCCGTCAAGTATCCGACAGCGGCAGCGGCAGGTTTAAAGTGCGATTGAACTCGTTTCTGATTGATTCAATTTTCTTGCGTTAGCCGCCCTCGCTCGCGGTACATGAACCACCAGAGGGCGGCGTTACATACTCGTGAGTAAACTATATAAACCCGTTCCCGCCCGATGGTAAAATCAACCTCAACGAGTGCAGCCAGTTGGGGAATCGGAGAATTTATGTGCCTAAAACCAGGGGATATTCTGCGCGCGCGCTACCGAATTATCGCTAAATTAGGTGAGGGAGGGTTTGCTAAAACCTATACGGCTAACGACGCTTTAGGCAGCCCCGAAAATCCCCTGTGCGTCGTCAAGGAAATTGAGCCGCCTCAATCTAACGATCCGGAGGTTTTGCAGGCGGCGCAGGTGCAATTTGAAAAAGAAGCTAAAACCCTGAAGTATCTCGATAAGTGTCCGCGCATTCCCAAGTTAATCGATCGCTTTCTGGAAAAGGGAAAATTTTACTTAATTCAAGAATACATCGAAGGAAATCCGCTGAATAAAGAACTCGCTTCTCTCAGGCAGTTTCAGGAGTCAGAAGTTATTGATTTATTGCTGGATATTTTGTCAGTTTTAGAGTGCGTACACTCTCAAGGTATTATTCACCGCGATATTAAACCGTCAAACTTAATCCGGCGCAAGCTAGACGGCAAAATTGCCGTGATTGACTTTGGGGCGGTAAAAGCGATCGGTACTTTGGCGATCGAGAACGGTCAAATAACTCAAACTCGTGCCATTGGTACTGAGGGTTATATGCCGGCGGAACAGTGGAAAAATCAGCCAAGATTTAACAGCGATATCTATGCTGTGGGAATCATCGGCATTCAAGCGATCGCAGGTTTAGATATTGCTGATTTTTTCAACCATCAAAAAACTGGCGAACTCGTCTGGCATTACTCCACTGACGAGCGCCCGATGGTACAAATTAGCGACAAGCTAAAAAAAGTTTTAAATAAGATGGTGCGCTACCACTTTAACGATCGCTATCAATCCGCTGCTGAAGTGTTACAGGATTTGCGAGCGCTAACAGGATTGCATTCACCACCACCGAAACGCAGGCTGTTTTCTCGATCGATCTTTGGCTTGTTGCCATTGGCAGTTGCGGGAATGACAGCGGGACTAGCAACCCCTATTTTTTTACGCACAATTACACCTAAAACTTGTCCTTTAATCCAAGGAGATGCTGTGAGTTGCGGCGAAGAAATCCTAGTAAAAACTTCTTCGCCTCGGTTAAAGCAAAGGGGAGTTGAGGAGTTTGCGAAATCTAATTATCAATCTGCTTTTAATTTATTTAAAAAATCCTGGAACGAAGAAGACAGCATCGATCCCGAAACTTTAATTTACATGAACAATGCTTGGCTTCAGGCTAAGAATGCTGATTATTACACAATTGCTGTTGCCGTTCCCATCCTGAGAACTCAGGATGGTTCTGTAATTAATGCAGATTCTGCAAAAGAAATTTTGCGCGGCGTTGCCCAAGCCCAAACACAAGTTAATTTAGGATTAAGCGCTGCTAATGAGAGGAATAAAAGCTTTCCCGGTCAAAGCTTTCTCGAAGCCAAAACTATTAACGGAAAAGGTCTTAAAGTCATCATTGCTGACGATACAAATCTCAAAACAGAGGCCATTAAAACAGCAAATACACTGGTTAAACAGCCGGAGGTTTTAGGAGTAGTCGGTCACTATGCCAGCGAAATTACCCTATCAGCGGTAGATATTTATGACCAAAATAACCTGGTTTTGATTTCTCCGGGAAGCACAACGGAAGAACTGATAGAAAAGCATCGAAAAATTTTCTTTCGCACATCCTATTCGAGTCGGTTTGCTGCTCAAACTTTAGCAAAGTATCTGCGGTCAGTAGGCAAAAATCAAGCGACAGTTTTATACAATCCCGGCAGTTCGTCTGGTTCTTATTTTACACAAGCTTTCAAACGGCAGTTTCAAGATGACAAAAAAGCAAAAATAGTCAGAAGTCGCGACTTTGATTTATCCAAAAATGAATTCAACGCCCAAACAGCTTTAAATCAAATCCAGCGCACAGGGGAAACTGCGATTGTGTTATCTCCAGACGGTCAAATTACTAATTCATTAAATAACGCGATCGCAATGGTTAAAGCCAACGGCAATCGCAATTGGATAGCCGGAATTTGGGTACTCTACAAGTGGAGAACTTTGGAAGCCGTATCCCAGTTAAAATCTTTTGAAAAACTAATCGTCTCTGTCCCCTGGCATCCCTTAAGCAGTGTTAATAAAAAATTTCCTCAACAGGCTCAAAAGTTGTGGGGAGGAACGGTAAATACCGATACCGCCTTAGCTTACGATGCAACTATTGCCCTGATTAAGGCAATGGAAATGCAGCAGCAACCCAGCCGCGAAGGAATGCAAAAAACGCTTTCTCTTCCGAATTTTATTGTGGAAGGAGGAACAGGAACTATTCAGTTTGATGCGAAGGGCGATCGCAAAAATCCCCCCAGCGAATTGGTGCATATTGTCAAGTGTCGAAAAGAACAGTTTGGTGTAGCTTTTGTTCCCGTCAAGTATCCGACAGCGGCTGCGGCAGGTTTAAAGTGCGATTGAACTCATTTCTGATTGTTTCTGGGCGTCATTCCTGACTTATTTCCCCAATTCTTGAGAACGCAAACAAGCTGCTTTCACTGCTTCGATTAGGGCCGAGCGAAAGCCACTACTCTCTAATTTAGCAATTCCCGCAATAGTCGTGCCGCCGGGACTTGTAACTTGATCTTTCAATTGTGCCGGGTGCATTCCCGTTTCTTGCATTAGCTTCGCCGTACCGAATACAGTTTGCAAAGCTAATTGAGAGGCGATCGCCCGTGGCAAACCTGCACACACTCCGCCATCTGTCAATGCCTCTATCAAAATTGCTACATAACCAGGCCCGGAACCCGAAAGCCCTGTCACCGCATCGAGCATACTCTCAGGCACTTCTACCACTTCTCCTACGGCCTGAAAGATGCGCTTTACCAATTCTAAATCAGCCGGTTGAACAAGTTTTCCCGAGGCGATCGCACTCATTCCTGCTCCTACCGTAGCCGGAGTATTCGGCATCACACGCAGCACTCCCCGCCCCGGGAAGGCTGGTTCGAGCTTGCTCAGTGGCACTCCTGCCAAAATCGACACTACCAGCGCTTCTGGCTCAGAATTAGCCGTTTCTCCATTATTGCCCTGTTGGCGATCGGCCGCCACGGCCAATTCCAAAGCTACCGTATCAAAAACTTGCGGTTTAATCGCCAAAAACAGCACTTCTGTAGCGGCAGCAACTTCTAGATTGCTGGCTGTTGTTCCAATCCCGTAGGTTTCCGTCAAAAATTGGCGGCGTTGAAGTTGTGGGTCGCTCACCAATATTTCAGAAGGCAAATAAACTTTTTGTGCAATTAAGCGGGATAAGAGAGCTTCTCCCATTACCCCGCCGCCGATCGTACCAAATTTTATGTTAGTCATTAGTCAGTTGTCACTTGTCACTTTTGAGTTATCAGTTGTCAGTTGTCAGTTGTCAGTTGTCATTGGTTACTTAGTTGTTAGCTAATGTTATTAATCCGCAGTGTTTATTCCACAGTTATTAGTTGTTAACTATTGACTACTGACTACTGACTACTGACTACTCACCACTGTCAACTGACTACTAAATACTGACTACTGAGCGATTGGAGCTTGTTCTGCCGGCCAGACTGTCGGTGCTGGAGCAGCAGGACGAGGGCGTCCTTGAGCAGGAGGCACTTCGTGAACCACACCAGACTGAGTTCTCACCTGCACGCAGCTAGGCGTAAACAAGAAAATACTTTCGCCAATTCGCTCTTGATGACCGTCCAGGGCATAAGTACCGCCCGCCACAAAGTCCACAGCTCTTTGCGCTTGGTCTGGGTCCATCACCGTCAGGTTCAAAACCACAGACTTCCGTTCCTTAAGCGCTCGAATTGCTGCCGGCATCTCTTCAAAAGTGCGCGGCTCCATTACTACTACTTCCGAAATCCCGTTCATAGCTCCAGGCATTCCAATCACGTTATTCATTACTGACCCTACTCCCGCAGTTGGTGCAACGACATCCATACCTGTCGATCCTACTACTGACCGCTCCCGCATTCTACGATTTTGACGACGTTCTTCTTCTGCTGCTGCGACGGCAGCGGCGTTGGGTTCAGGCGCTTGGTAGAAGTTCTGATAGCGCTCCCCTTCCGTTTCGTCGTACACGTCATCGTACTCAGGCTCATTGTTGATGCCTACAAAATCTCGCAGTTTAGAAAAAATATTCATGATTCACTCTCCTTCACGACTTTGCTGCCCCGACTATACTCGCGTTGCGCGTTAATCGCGGGTGGCTGACTACTATATATTTAACCTAAATTGTCTTTATTAGAAGATTTGAATTATTTATCCCCTCCTAGAGCCAAATAAGGTTTGTCCTAGCCGTACCATAGTAGCACCTGCTTGAATTGCCAAATGATAATCTCCCGACATCCCCATCGAGAGCTGCTGCATTTGAATGCAGGACAAATTTTGCTGTTGGATTTTGTCAGCAAGTTCGCGGGTGCTGTTAAATAATTCTAGGATTTGCGAGTCATTTAACCCCAATGGGGGTATTGTCATCAAACCTTGAATTTTGATATGCTGACATTTGTTGAGTTCTGGAAGGTCAGCAAGCAGTTCTGGAACGGTCCAGCCGTATTTGTCCGGGTCGGGCAACATTTTGACTTGCAGGCAGACTTGGGGAGAGCACGACTGTTCGCCCGCCAAGCGCGAAAGTCGCTGAGCGATTTTTAAATTGTCTAGAGAATGAATCCACTGGAAATGCTCTAGGGCTTTGGCGGCTTTGTTGGCTTGCAAGTGGCCGATCAAGTGCCAGTTGATATCCGGTAAATCTTGCAGTTGCCTTTGTTTGTCGGCAGTCTCTTGAACCTTACTCTCGCCAAAATCCCGGATACCGGCGTCGTATGCTTCCCGGATAGCATCAGTCGGTACCTGTTTGGTAACGGCAATTAACCGCACTGATTCCGGCAAGTGTTGGCGAATGCTGTTAATTCGAGAGGCAATGGTCATGGGTGTTCAACGCTCTTGACGGGAGGGAAGGAAAATTAAGACAGTTACCAGTTACCAAATTACTGATTTTCGTTATTGAAACGTGCGCTGGTGAATGGTCTGCAATTGGTCGTACTCCTGATATTGACCGCTGCGACGCAGGGTTCGCAGGCGAATTTCGACCATGAGGCGAGCGTCGGAGCGGCTGATTGGTTCAAATCTCAGCCCCCCTGGGCCGTTGGTCACCAAAAAAAACAGGCGCTGGGCGTATAGGGTGGTAAATAATTCTTGGCTGTCTTCAACCTGGGATACCCTGAAGAGGAGGCCAAAGTTTGGATGATTCAGGTAAGTTTCGGTAGTCATTCACGCTCACAATCGATCAATTTTAGATTGAAGATTTAGATTTTAGATTTTAGTTTCGCTCTATCGCCCGACGGCGTTGTTTGACGGCGGGGTACAAAGAGCGATAGCCGTAGCCGTGCAATAGTCTCCGTCGTGGCTGAGGCTCAATTGCCACTGGCAATTTCCCCAAACAGAGGCCTGTGCTGCTGCGGTTCCGTGCAGTTGGACGTTTGGAGCACCGTTTTCGGAGCGCCGAATCTCCACATCTGCATAGCGTATTCCCCGCCATCCCGTGCCTAGAGCTTTGACAACGGCTTCTTTTGCTGCCCAGCGCCCCGCTAGTTGGTTGCAGGAAACTCGATTCATTTTACCTTTAATGCTGCTGTGTTGAGAATTTAGTGACCTACAATCGCTTTGTTCGGCGGGCGTGTAAACTTTTTCGAGGAAGCGATCGCCAAACCGGTCTAATGCGGCTTGTATGCGCGGAACATATACGATATCTGTCCCAAGATAGATGTTCAAGGTCTTGGTTCTCTAAATATTTGTCTCCATTACTTTAGCAGGACTGTCGCGCACCAGACAAAACTTACTCACATCTAGACCCGTGCTCAAAACGACGAGCTTGATCAGTCATTCCCAATTCTTTAATATTCTTCAATCTCAAATCTCATCAATCAATCTAAAATCTAAAATCTAAAATCTAAAATCTTAACTGTCCCAACCCCAAACCAAGCGCGCGCTCCAGAGGACGAGCAAGCAGCCAAGGGCGATCCAGTCTCGGATTTTCAAGTGCAACTGGTGCCATTCTACACGGTGTCGATCGGGACTGGTGAAGCCGCGAACTTTCATGGCGCTGGCAATTTGTTCAGCTCGCAGGAGCAAGTTTTCTAACAGCCGCTCTGCTATCATCAACCACACTTGAGCTGCGCTGCGAAATCCGAGTTTTTTCCAGTTTATCGCTCGGGTTCTGACCGATCGCACTAAATTTTGTATTTCTTCCAATACTAGGGGAATGAACCGCAAAGATAAAGTTAATGTTAGCGCTATTTCGGTGACTGGCCAGTTCAAGCGGCGCAGAGGCTGCATTAAGTTTTCAATCGCGGCGGTGATTTCTTCGCTGGCTGTGGTGAGAAGGTAGAGGTTGGTGCTGTAAATTACTGTGAAAAATAGGGTACTGACGTTGATAGCTAAATCTAGGGATTGGCGGGTGATTTTAATCGGGCCTTGTTTGAATACAACGTAACGGTAGTTTGTGGGTTGGGGGAGTTGATTTGGGCTTTGGGCTTTGGGATTGGGGATTTGGGAGTTTGAGCCTAAGTTAAAAGGTTTGTACCAGGGTTTGGGCTCTTGACGGGGTGGAAGGGTTGCGGGCTGTTGGGAAAAGGTTAATTCGTCGGCGGGGATGCGGGGCTGGTGTTCTGAGCGGAGTCCGTCGGGGGCGATCGCGCTGAGACCAAATACTAATAGACAGAATAGCAGCAGCAGTCCCATTTGCTGTTTCCACACGCGCAAGGGAATTGCTGCTGTTAGTGTCAGTACGATTAACATTCCTACTAGCATCAACCGCCAGATGGGATTGGCGAGTATTGGGGCGATCAAAAATGTCATCAACCAGGCGAGTTTTACGCGGGAGTCTAACCGGTGCAGCCAGGTTACGGGTTGTTCTAGGTAAAGTCCAATAGGGAGCGATCGCAATAAATCCATTTTGTCGATTTTAGATTTTTAATAATATAAATTTATTGAACCGCGAAGACGGGTTAGGCGAAGCCGCGCGTAAGCGCTAGGACGCGAAGGAAGAGAAAAGAAAGAAACGCAATTTGCTTTGATTATTAAACTGCGTTTTTTCTTTAATCTAAAGTCTAGAATTACTTCACGCGCAGTGCTCTGTTGGTTGTGCTGATTTCGCTGGCGCGAACTTTTTTGCCTCTCCAAAGTAGCCGCATTGGTGTACCCGTAAAGCCTAGGTGTTTGCGGAATTGGCTTTCCATGTAGCGGCGGTAATTTTCGGTGAAGCGTTTTGGATCGTTGACAAATAGGGCGATTGTCGGTGGCTGCGATCGCACTTGAGTACCGTAATAGATTTTGCCTTGTTTTCCTTGGCGGGTAACTGGGGCTGAGTGCCAGGTTGTGGCTTCTTCTATGACTTCGTTAATCACGGCGGTAGGGACGCGACGCTTGTGTTCGTCGGAGGCTTTGTCTACTAATTCAATGATTTTTTCAACTCGCTGTCCACTCATGGCGCTAACAAAAATCATTTCTGCCCAGTCGAGGAAATAAAGTCGAGTTCTTACTTCTCTTTCGTACTCGTAGATGGTGTCGGAGTCTTTTTCTACTGCGTCCCATTTGTTGACGACTATGATGCAGGCTCGACCTTCTTCGCTGATGCGATCGGCTAATTTTTGGTCTTGGTCGGTAACGCCGTCAATTGCGTCAATTACTAGCAGTATTACGTCGGCCCGGCGGATGGCTTTGAAAGCGCGGTTGATCCCGAAAAATTCTGCGCCGTATTCGACGTTTTTCTTTTTGCGTATTCCGGCTGTGTCGATCAGGCGGTAGGTTTTACCGTTGCGTTCTACTATGGTGTCGATCGCGTCGCGGGTTGTTCCGGAAATCGGGCTGACTATAGCGCGATTTTCTCCTAGAAATGCGTTTAACAAACTCGATTTGCCGACGTTGGGACGACCGATAATTGCTACTTTAATTTCCTCAACTTCTGGTAATACTTCCGTGGGAAGGTAAGTAATTAATTTGTCTAGCAATTCGCCGGTGCCGTTGCCGTGAATGCCGGAAATAGGGTAAGGTTCTCCGAGTCCCAATTGCCAAAAGTCGGCTGCTTGGGTGAGTCCTGTATTTTCCGATTCGCATTTGTTGACGGCGAGAATGACTGGGACTTTTTGCAGTCGCAGCCAAGATGCGATCGCTTCGTCGCCGCCGGTGAGACCGGTTTTTCCGTCTACTACGAAAATGGCTGCGCTGGCTTCTGCGAGGGCCGCCATTGCTTGTTCGCGAATTAAAGGCAAAAATTCTGTTTCGTCGTCGAATACTAGCCCCCCGGTGTCTACGACTTGATATTCCCGATCGCCCCAGTAAGCCGGTCTGTAAGTGCGATCGCGCGTGATTCCTGGTTCGTCGTGGACGATCGCGTCTTGGGTGTTGGCTAAACGGTTGACGATCGTCGATTTGCCTACATTGGGGCGTCCAATAATAGCAACTATAGGTAGAGACATAAAAGTAGCAGCAATTAGGCTGCGCCGTAATTTTGAGGTTTAGTCTTGTATTGTAAGCTAATCTGACCGGAATTTTATAGATTGAGCCTGTGTTTCTGTCTTTTCATGCTGTAGGCGCTGTTTTACCGATCGCCCGTTTAAACATCGAACCCTAAAAAATAGCCACAGCCTATGGATCTGCATTCCCAGCCCGACTCTGAGAATTAGAAATAAAACTTAAATAACTCAACAAATCATCTCATGTGTGGTAATTCTTTGATGATTATGAAGGTAGATATAGGATTTTAGCGATCGGCTATTATTGAAAATAAGCAGGAGTTTAGTTTTTGACGAAAGCTTAAAACAGCAGCTTAAAAATGGAAACTAAATTTCCCTCAAAGCTCAACACATTAGGTGGTAATATGGCTGTTCTGCAACTAGAAGACGGTAGAACATATACGGATATCCGGGCGATCGCGAGTCAACTGGCAGTTTTAAATATTGAGATCGATTCCCTGCCCCAAAACAAAAATCCGGCGTTTCAAGAACTGCTCGTTCAAGACATTCTCAATGTTACAGAAAAACAGCAGATTCTCGCAGCCTTTAATAGCGAGTTTGAACAGTTCAAGCGCGCCAGCGGATATCGGTGGTGCGACTTAAAAGTGCTGCATCCAGGTTCGCAGCAGATTTACGCGCTGATGACTCAAAGCGATCGCACTCATACCCACACAGATGCAGAAGTTCTTCACATTTTAGCTGGGGAATGCGTTTTTGGGTTTGTGTATTCTAACGGCTCTCAGGTACAATTAATGCTGCAAGCTGAAGAATACATTAAAGTGCCTGCCAATACCGAACATTGGTTTTATCTCACTCCGTCGCTGTACTTGAAAGCCTTGCAGTATTACACCAGTGCTCAAGGCTGGGTTCCTCAGTATACTAACAGGAAACTAAAAATTAAAAATTAAGAGCCAGAAGAAGAGGGGAAATTTGTAGAGGAGGAAGAAGAAGATGAAACAGGATTGGGTGACTTACTATCAAGCGGTGGAAGGTCGCCCGCCGCATGAAACTTTGCTGAAAGCCTTGTCAATTTTTGACACGGAACCGTTGCTCGATCGTCCTCGATTCGCTGTAGATTTAGGCTGTGGCGATGGACGAGATACGGTGGAACTCCTGCGTCGAGGCTGGCGGGTTTTAGCGATTGACAGGGAACAAAATGCTTTCGATCGCCTGCTGGCTCGTCCGATTCAACGCGATCGGCTCCAAACTCAATTGATGCGTTTTGAAACGTTAACTTTGCCTCAATCGATCGATCTAATCAATGCCAGTTTTTGCCTTCCTTTTTGTCAGCCCGCCGATTTCCCCCATCTTTGGGAAACGATCGTGACATCGCTAAATCCAGGAGGATATTTCTGCGGTCAATTGTTTGGCGATCGCGACTCATGGGCTGTTTATCCCGATCGCACTCATCATACTCGCGAACAAATTCAAGTGCTGCTAAAGTCCTTTGATGTTGAGTGGTTTGACGAAGAAGAACATCCGGGAGTAACGGCCCTAGGGGAGGAAAAACACTGGCATATTTTTCACATTGTTGCTCGTAAGAGAGATTAATATATATAGTGCCGACTGCTTAAAGAAGTCGGCACTCTCTTGAAGTCGGAGTTCTGGAAAAGTTGCAGCTCGTTTTTACTGAATTTTTCGGAATTTACCGTTAAATTAGCTTCCTAATGGCTAAAGAATGAAAAATAAATAAGGTGACTAATAGAGCAATAGTTTACCTGGGATCAAGGCTTCTGGGGCTTAATTGTGCAAGTTATTGATTTTTCATTCCTTAGTCTCGAACCTTTCTGATTTTTTAAATGCTTTCTCATTCAGCGGGTGCGGCCATTTCAATTTCTTCGCAACGCTGCAAAAGCGCTTCTATTTCCTGGGCTAAAAAAATTACTTCCGGCCAAGAAGAACCGTTAATTAAATCTTGAGCGTGAGCTAATTTGTTTCTCAATGCTTCTGCTGACTTTAAAAAACGCTCCCCGTAGCGTTTGGATTTGAGCCCCAGCCGATCGACTATTTCAGCCGAACTCAGGATTAAATCTCGCTTGTCGCAGAATTGCAGGTAATCGATTAAGTCAATTGCTTCATTTCGCGATCGCCCCAATTCCCAAAGGTGTTTTGCGGCTAAAATGCGATCGCCCTTAAGGAATTTCTGCCAAGAATCTTCGGGAAAGTAAATCCGCACGATTCGCAATAAATTCATTTCCAGAAGCGTCACCAATCCAAACAGCAGCATCCGCACCGGTGCTTTTTGCAAATCGCCGCAGGTAACGATACCGTTGATCCTGTTGCTTTCTAATACAAATAATCTCGGTTGTTCTCGCAGCAGCGGCAGCAATTCCATCAAAGGAGTCGAAGCGGCAATTAATTGTGAGGGGTGAAAAATTTGCTGGTAGTTGCTGCACTTGCCTGTCATTAAGTGCGATCGTTCTACATAGCCGCAAACCGTGCCGTTTTCTTCGATACCGAGCACGTCAAAATCGCGGGCCTCCATCCACGATCGCAATTTGGCTGCGTCTTCGCAAGCGGGGACAGCTTTCAGCGGTTCCGCGAGGTATTTAACTGTAATGCTGTCTTTGAATAAATCCCGCAAGTCGGCGGAACTTGATTTTAAATGTTTCATCTCATGTCTGGTAATTTCATGGATCGTTGCGCGACAAGAGGACAATTAATATTGTAACTGCAACTAGAGACGCGGCACTACCGTGGGAGAATCTCAGTTTTGTAAAAAGCGTTTTTTAGGAGTGCGAACGTCCCCCTTGCACTCCTGTAAAATCAAAACTGAGATACTTCCTTACCGTGTCTCTAAAGATTTCATGATATTACTTACTGGCTAATTCCGGGCAATAATGGTTGGCGGCAAGAGTGGTAATAATATCGGCATCCGCCAGAAAACTTTCTTTGAGACTTGGATTTTCGATACTGACAGCTTGCCCGATCGCTCTTAATTTAAATTCCGGCAGAGAAAGTCCCGCTTTTGCTTCCGCACACATTCTTTTAGCAGCCGCAATTTTTTGACCAGGGGCCCTTTGGATTGCTTGCAGTAAATTATCAGTGGCTTCGGGAGAGTAGCTTTTTGCTAAGCGTTTGTAGTCTTCGAGAAATTTTCCATCGTTTCCTGTCAGCTTAATGTCTGATTCTTGAGGCGAACACAACAAATTTAAGTTAATTACTTCGCCCGCTGAATTGACAAGAAAACATCCTTCGCGTTCTTGGGCGATCGCGCTTTGGTTGCTGGGTACAAATTGTATAATAACGGCGGACAGAACAGCAGTTAAACGCGAGTAATTTAGCATGGGAATTACGTGATATATTGGGAATTTTTAACCGCCGAATGCGGAGCAATGCGGTATTCTTTAGTTAGAACGTGTCGGCTAAATTAACCGAAGAAATACTTGGAAAGGCTAGTTTCACCAACACTGTAGAATTTCTACTAAAAATCGGCATACATAAACCAGCCCCGACTAAGCGAAAAGAAATCATTGCAGGAAAATCAACCGACATAATATCAGACGAACATTTCGTTGTCTAGGGAAGTTTTCATTAACAGCAAACATCCCCCTTGTGTGAGGGGCGAATGTGTGGAACTGGGAACCGATCGAATGTAGTCGCCTTGATGGCAAATTTCCCCTTCTACAATTAAGTCTCCTTCTAATACAAGCACTTCCTCCGAGGCAGCGTGTCGGTGCATGGGAAATGTTACTCCAGGCTCTAGTCGCATCAAGCAGGTAATTTCGCGCTTTTTTTTGTCAATGTAAAGCTTGCCGAACGAAACTCCCGGAACGCCATAAGATTTCCATTTGACCTCGTGCGATCGCACGATTAAAGATGGAGTATTGTTCTCCGTTGGGGAGGTCACAATGGGCTTTAAATTGACTGATTCTGTCGGAGTTGGCTGCTGTTCGGCTATGCGCTGGAACAGGCGGTTTTTGAGGTCGGGTGCGACGGGAACTGGGGGGGCTGTGTAGGCGATCGCGGCAATTGCCGATTCAAAAGCTGCTAATTCACTTGTCAGTTCTGCGGACTCTTTCAATTTCTCTGCAAATGCGCCGCGTTCTGACTCGTCGAGGGTATCGAGAGCTTGAAGGGCTGCAAGGATTTTATACTCCTCGTCTGGCATCATTTCCATCTGTTTTCCGCCATTAATTGTAATTCAGCCTAAGTTGATTTTAAATTTGAGATTTGTCGGCTGCCTTCGCACTCAAGATAGATGATGGGAAATGGTATAATTTTAGATTGTTAAAAAACAAAATTTAAGTTTTTTGACAGTCTAAAAAAATTGTTCGCTCAAAGCTTGACGCAATTTGGAAATACCCAATCGAATTCTGGTTTTGATTGTACCTGTCGGGATACCAGTTTTAGCTGCGATCGCCGCGCAAGTCAGCCCTTGGTAGTAGGCGAGTTCGATCGCCTCTTGCTGTTCTTTTGGCAGTTTTTCTAAGGCTGCTTTGACTTGTTCGCTGCGTTCTTTAAACATTGCATCTTCCATCGGTTCTGCAACGCTAGAGATGGGTACCTTCGCATCTTCCAGACAAGCTTCAGCAGCCCGGACTGTTCGCTGCATCGCTCGCAGGCGATCGAGGGAACGACTGCGGGTAAGCATGAACAACCAGGTATCTGCTCGACTGCGAGAAGGATCGTAAGTTGCTGCTTTTTGCCAAATTTGGGAAAAAACATCGAGTACAACTTCTTCAGCTTCTTCTACCGAACCCAGAATTTTGTAAGCGAGAGCGTAACTTGGGCGACCGTAGCGATCGTAAAGTTTAGCTAATGCCGTTTGGTCTTTCTGGGCAATCTGCACTAAAAGCAGCGATTCATCGCCTGACTTCTGGCCTGTCATTTCAGTGTACCCAAAATTTTTGTTTTGACGGCACAGATCCAAAATTAAAATTTCGGCGTATATCACTACAGAACATAATTGTAAGTTTGAAGTCTGAGGTACAACCTGGAGTATGCCTTTTCAGGCTAATTTTGTCGTGCTTTGAATTTTTAAAATTCCAAGTTATATTGAATTTTACCACTTGATTAGTAATTTTTTTGACACTTAACAATCCGCTTTATCCAGAAGGAAGAAATGCGCTCACCCTAAACAGTCAAACCAGGGCCATTCACTTGTTCCTAAGCTTGGGAATGCTCGCTCCCAAGCAGAGCCTGGGAACCCATATAAGCGATGCTCGGGTTCCACTAGATCGAATGAGGCTCTGTCTCGGATCGGGCATTCCCAAGCAGAGTCCGGGAACGAGTAAATCCTCAATAACACACTTTTTTACATAAATTAATCTGGCAGCACAGATCCAAAATTGCCAAACCTTCGTATACCACCAATAGGAGAAGGCTCAGCAACAGCGCAAAAACGCCACAGGTTGACAGATTTCAACCTGTTGCTACAAAAGTAAAACCCGCGAATGCGGGCTATTTGCCATTGATTTGTGCAAAAAATTCATTGAAATAAAGGTGCTAACTGTGAAGCTCACAAAAAAAATTCGCCGAACCATACTAGCTATTGAAGTAGCTCTAATTGCTCTATTAACTCCAGGGATAATTGTTGCTTCCGACCACGACGACGGGGAAGTAGATATTAAAGGTCGCGCTGTCAATTTAACTGACCTCTACGTATTTCGAGAAAAAGATCAAAATTCAGGGGCCGCCGACGGGGATTTAGTATTAATTTTGAATTCAAATCCCAGATCGGTCGCTCGCTATCAATATTATTTCAGCACTACGGCTCTCTACCAAGTTCACATCTCGCAGGTAGGTGACGTGAATTCTCCCCCGACTGGACGCGCCGATATTATCTTGCGGTTTGCCTTCAGTCCGCCTAACAATCAAGGTATGCAAGCGGTAGCTGTAACTGCTGTTCGCGGTGGCTCGGAGACTGTTGCTAAGACTACAGTTAACGGCGGGCTAATTGCCACAACTCCCCTGAATTCTAATGCTGTTTTGAATACAGTACCTGTGGGCGGTTCTAACTTGACTGTATTTGCCGGTTTACGCGAAGACCCGTTTTTCTTTGATGTGGAACAATTTTTCCGAGTTCGCGCCGCAGCTTTGGGAACAGGGCCGCGCACTGCTTTTAAACAACCGAATCAAGCGATCGACTTTACTAAAGGTTACAACGTCAATACAATTGCTGTGCGCGTTCCGAAAGCGTTTTTGCAAGCAGGAACTGGGGCGAATACTTTTGATGTTTGGTCAACAGTTTCGATCCGGGATGGAGCGGGCGGTTTTAAACAATTCGAGCGTTTGGCAAGACCTGCAATTAATGAGGGTTTGATAGTTACTCCCGCTTATCTGGAAGCATTCAATAATATTCCTCCGAGATCCGATTTGAGCGCTGCTGCTGCTCCGGTGCGTCAGGAAGCTGTTGCTACTTTGAATGCTGTCGATCTTTTGGACGGTCGGGATAATGTCGATCCAAATGCGATCGCCGGAGCTTTCTTACCCGATGTCATGCGGATCGACACCACAAAAACCAGCGGCTACGCTAGCGCTACCAATGCTCAAGGAAGCTTGATCGGAGGTCGTTTGCCTATGGACGACGTTATTGATATCACTCTGGGAGCTTTGGTTGGTTCTCCGGTTGGCGATAACGTTTCTTATAACGGAACTCCGGGCAATCCGGCTCAGGGACACAAACCTTTAGAACCGACTTTTCCTTACTTGGCTTTGCCTAATTAGTGATTAGTCATTAGTCATTAGTCATTAGTCATTTATTCTTGGCTAATGACTGAGCGGAAATGCTTTTTTTAACCGCAGATGAGCGCTGATTAACGCGGATGTATGAAAACTAAAACTAAACAGGAAATAAAATCGGATATTTTATCGTGGTGGCTGCTGATAGTAGTTCCTTTAGTGGGGATGGTAGTAGTAAATTTTTCTCCTAATTTGCGTGTTATTTCCGATAAATTTTCTAACAAAAGCCCCGAAAATCTCGATACTAATTACCGCTATCATTTCTCGGAAAGTTTGAGAAATAATCCCAATCAAAAGGAAGCAATTCAGCAAGAAATTGCTTTTTACCAGCAGCGGTTGGCTGTTGATTCCCGCAGCGGTTTGAACCGGGCGTCACTGGCGGGATCTTATTTAAAAATGGCTCGCGCTACAGGGGAGGGAGGTTGGTTTTTATTGGCAGAACAAGCGGCTCAAAGGTCGATCGCCGATTTGCCTTTTGACAACCAAGGTGCGCTGTTAGTTTTAGCTCGAATTGCTGAGGCAAGACACGATTTTGCTACTGCTTTGCGCTTTGCTAAACAGGTGGGTTCTGACAATGAAGATGCGATCGCCCTTTCAGTTACATCTCACTTAGCTATGGGTAAAGTGAGCGAGGCAAATGCAGCCGCAGAAGCTTTAGTTAACCGGATTCCGAACTTGGGTTCTCTCACTTTGAGAGCTTTAGTGAGAGAGTCTCAGGGCCGAGATGCTGAGGTTTTGCAGGATTACCGTCAAGCAATGGCGGCGGAGGAACCGGGAGAGGTTGCTGGTTCGGCGCGGGCCCGATCGCTCTTGGGTCGATTTTACGCGCGTCGTGGGCAGTTTGTGCAGGCGAAAGCGCTGTTTTTGGAAGCGCTGCGGTTGGTGCCGCGATACCCGCTGGCGCTGATTTATTTGGCGGATTTGGAGACGCGGCAGGGCAATTATCGGGAAGCGGAAGGCTATTACAGCAAGGTTTCTGCCTATTCGGGCGGGGCTGCGACTGTGTTCGATCGCATTGTCGATCGCGGTATGGCGAGGGTGAAGGATTTGCAGGGAGATGCGATCAAATCCCGGCGACTTCGCGACAAAGCAGAAGCGGGGCTGCGACAGGAACAGGTTTCTGGATTAGGCGGTTTTGGCCACCGCAGGGATTTGGCGAGTTTGCTGCTGGAAAAAGGTCGATCGCAGGATGTAACGGAAGCGCTGGCGTTAATGCAGGAGGAGGTTAAAATTCGGCGGGATGCGGTGACGCTGGATACTTTGGCTTGGGCGCTTTCCGCCGCTGGGGAATGGCAAAAGGCCGATCGAGTGATGGCCGAAATAGTGCGATCGGGTATTCGCGATGCGGGTATGTTTTACCGGGCTGGTGCGATCGCTCGTACTTTAGGTAAGGATGCTGAATCTCGCGCTTATTTTCAAAAGTCCAAGGAAATTGACCCGACTTTTGACGATCGATCCCGCCAAGCATTGGGTTTGGGAAGTTATGAATTTTGAGATTAGCTAATAGCAGCCATTCGGCCAAGTTCGCTATTCCGTCAATCCGCCAGGGGTTGAAACCCCTGCCTAAAAGCTTAAGTCCTCTTGCATAGGACTAAAAGATTTCACTAAAAACTAGAAAATCTTTTAGTCGGTTTCAACCGACTTTCGCTATTAGACAGGGGTTTCAACCCCTGGCGGACTGTGAGACTCACGAAAAGAGCGATCGCCTAAAAAATCACAAACAACAAAACAAAATACCGAAAAAAATGTATTTATGCAGTACAAAATGAACCGAGTTTCCAAATTATTTATCCTATTTTTTCTGACACTTTCCTTGTTACTAACAACCTCAATCCGACCAGTTTACTCGCACTGGTCAGACTTATCCGTAGCAGAAATAGTAGTCAACGATTTGCAAACCGAAATAACATTAACTTTCCCAACCGGCTTAACAAACTTCGCCGACGACAATCGAGACAGCCAGCTACAACCTGCTGAAGTTCGCAGCCACCAAACACAGCTAGAAAAGTTTTTTAGCCAACAAATCCGCCTCACCAACAGTAGCAACATTCAAGGCTTGGTAGCAGTAAAACCGCTAGAAATAGCAGCTAAAAGCGCCAGTGTTATCCAGCAGCCCAATACCCACAGCACCTTAATTTTAGACTACACCTGGCCTGCACCTTCTCAAGATAAAACCCCCACTTTACCTGACTCAATTTCCATCTCCCAACCAGAGAAATTGCGGATTAATTACAATTTGTTTTTGCCCGAAGTTCCGACAGCTAGCTGCCAAGCTACGATTGTACAAGCGGGTGCTGTAAAAAGCTTTGTGTTTACGCCGCAAAACCGCGACTTTTTGTTAGCAGGAAAGGAATCTATCTGGGATTCCGGTTGGAGTTTACTGCTAGCAGTAGCGGGAGCATTTGCTTGGGGATGCGTGCACGCGATGTCGCCCGGACACGGAAAAACCATAGTCGGCGCTTATTTAGTTGGTTCGCGGGCTACTCCGGTACACGCTTTATTTCTAGCAGCGACCACTACAATTACTCACACTGCCGGTGTGTTTGCTGTGGGCGGAATTACTTTGTTTGCTTCTAACTTGATCGACCCGGAAAAATTAGATCCTTGGCTGAGTTTAATCTCTGGTTTATTAGTAGCCGTAATCGGGTTTAACTTACTCTTATCAAAAATTAAGACTAGGTTGGTAGTGAGGACTGAAGTTCTCAAAAAAATTAAAACTAAAATTTTTAATAAAAACTGGTTTTTAAGGAGTAAAGTCCTTACTGCGGAATGTGAAGAACCAGTGAATCTTTTGAGTAGGGGAAGTTGGGAGAGAGAATTCAAGCCTGTAAAACCCAAGATATCTCACCACTACCACCATCACGGAGACGGCCGGATTCACTCGCATTTGCCTCCCGGGGCTGACGGTTCTGCTATTACTTGGAAAAGCTTATTAGCGTTGGGAATTTCCGGCGGTTTGTTGCCTTGTCCTTCCGCTTTGGTGATGCTGTTGAGCGCGTCGGCTTTGGGCAATGTTGGTTTGGGAATGACGCTAGTGGTAGCATTTAGTTTGGGATTGGCTTTCGTGCTGAGCGCGATCGGATTAATCTTAGTTTATGCCAAACGGAATTTTGATAAACTGCCAAAACAGATAACAGCAGTCAAATTTCTGCCTGCGATTAGCGCGATGTTTGTAATGTTTTTGGGGTTGGGAATTACCGGACAGGCGATGTTTAAAATATTGGGGGCGACTCAGTGAGTAATTGGCAAGGGATAACTATAAAATTAGGACTCTGCCTCCTAACTACAAACTTACGAATAAGTCTTCTTTTATATCCCCGATTTCTTGAAAAAGTCGGGGATATGGGTATTCTGTTTTTTTAGGCGTTGCTCACTTATCAGCCCGCATTATTATATTTATTAATAATTTCGGCTAAATCCGGTACTCCCTTTTCCACGTAAGTCTTAGCTGAGGGGCGGAGTTTGGCATAGGCGCCTTTAACAACCGCTCTTGTGCTCTTCTCGGCTTTTTTGTCGCTAATCTGGAGCAATTCGTCTGCCACTATAGGTTTTCTTTGGGCTAGATATTCGACTGGGTTGCCATGGTTTACTGCTTCAGTCCATATCGGATCGAGTGCGCTCGAGATTTCTGGCAGAAGTTGATCGACGACTTGGGCGCAATAGTCAGCCCGTATCCCCTTGACAGTAGAGTAGGCAGCTTTAAGAGCCAGACCACCTAATCCCGGCGCTGCTGCAACTTGTTTGTCTATCAGCTTTACACAGTCATCAACAAAACTTTCTCTGTTGTTTTCATTCAATAGAATATCGCTAAGTCCCATTTTCGCTTTCCTTGATTTAATAGTCAATGTGCTTATTAGCTTGGAGAGCCATCAGGGGATTATATATCTATTTTGATCCTTTACTCAGGATTACACAAGTTTTTTAAGGTTTGAAAGTCTTTACTTGACAAGCTGATGTTGAGATTTGTCTAGTAGTATGTTATAGGAATTAATGTTCAATCTGCTACTCATTATTGACCTACGGTTTGTAGTAAGGGCTTTAGTCCTTATTAGGTGAGATTAATGAGGACTAAAGCCCAATGGCACTGAAAAAGTGAACTCAAAAAAATCTGTAAGGCAATATATATATAGATCATTGCCTTACAAACACAAA
>NZ_JAUBUI010000171.1:0-3385 GCF_036705385.1 Microcoleus sp. B3-A4
TAATAGACCGAGGGCTTGACCTCTGTTTCCACATGGTAATCATGATGACTTAATTCTCTGCAGTCTTCAGGGTTTTTCACCCTTACCTCTTTTCGGTAGTGTCACCCGAGGTCGTGGCACCACCCCGATACCATCCCGAGCTCGCTTGTTCAACCCCCAGATGCCTAATATATTTTCCCCCTGCACTGTCGCTCAACAATACCTCGATGCCGGGAACCTTATTTACACCACATATCCTATCTATATAGATAGGATATGTGGTGTTTTTGCCAATTAAGTTTTAAGTTGCTATACCTGTTAAAGTAATTTCTATCGCCCTCAATACAATTTGATTCAATGTGGGATAAAATTGCCGCACGCCTTGCCGAAGTAACAGGAGACAAATTTTCGATCGACAATCGCCATTCTGTCAGCGGCGGCTGCATCAATCAAGGCTATTCTATTAGCAGCAGTTCCCGCGCTTACTTCGCGAAAATCAATCAAGCTTCCCAACTTGCGATGTTTGAAGCCGAGGCTTTGGGTTTGCAGCAAATGCGGGCAACCCAGACGATTCGAGTACCTGAGCCGATTTGCTGGGGAACTGAGGGGAATTCCGCTTATATTGTGCTGGAATGGCTGGATTTGGGAAGTCGCGGGGGCGAGAGAGCTTGGGAAGAAATGGGGCGCAAACTCGCGGCAATGCACAAATACACCCCCCCCAACCCCCCCTTGCTAAGGGAGGGAGAAGAGCGTAATTCTACCTTGCTAAGGGGAGTTTTTGGTTGGGATATTAATAATACGATCGGCTTAACGGTGCAAATTAATAATTGGACGGCAAATTGGGCAGAATTTTGGGCAGAACATCGGATTGGTTATCAGTTAAAATTGGCAAGGCGTCGGGGTGGTCATTTTCCGCAAGGGGAACGTTTATTAGAGCTAATTCCTGAGTTGTTAGCAGGCCACCAACCGCAACCTTCGCTGGTTCACGGGGATTTGTGGGGGGGGAATGCAGGGGTAACATCTGCGGGGGAACCGGTAATTTTTGACCCGGCAACTTATTTTGGAGATAGAGAAGTTGATATCGCGATGACGGAGTTATTTGGCGGGTTTTCGGCGCAGTTTTATCTAGGATATAATGAGGTTTGGCCGTTGGATGGAGGCTACGATCGGCGGAAAAATTTATATAATTTATATCACATTTTGAATCATTTTAATTTGTTTGGTGGGAGTTATGAGTCGCAGGCGAATCAGATAATTAATAGAGTCTTGGGTTAGAAATAGGGATTTTTTATTTCTAACCGCAGATGAACGCAGATAAACGAATATCTAAGGTTTATCTGCGACCGTTGCCGCTTTATTTTTGCTTAGCTGTTGCTTTTTTCTTCGCTTCTTTTTCGGCTTTTTTAGCCGCTTTTTCAGCTTCAAGTTTGGCGATTTTTGCTAGCTCTTTTTCTTCGGCTATTTTATCCAGATAGTAGTGGTAATCTCCCAAATAAGTACGAAACTCTCCATCCCGGATTTCGACTATTTTGTTGGCGACTTGGGAGATGAAATAGCGGTCGTGCGAAACGATAATTACGGTACCGTCATAATTCTGAATCGCCTCTTCCATCATCTCTTTCGCCGGAATGTCGAGGTGATTTGTCGGTTCGTCCAAAATCAGCAAATTCACGGGATTCAACAGCATTTTTGCCAAAGCTAGGCGGGCTTTTTCGCCGCCGCTCAAAGCGCCGACTTGTTTGAATACTGTTTCGCCCGTAAACAAGAACCGCCCCAACAAAGTCCGAACTTCTTCATTTTTCCAGTCGGGTACTTCGTCGTGAATGGTTTCGATCACGCTTTTATTCAAATCTAAGGCTTCTGCCTGATTCTGTTCAAAGTAACCGGGGATGACGTTGTGACCTCCCAATTTGACTGTACCTTCAGAAGGCTTTTCTAAACCCATAATCAGTCGCAGCAGGGTTGATTTGCCCGCGCCGTTGGGGCCGAGAAAGGCTATGCGATCGCCCCTTTCAATTAATAAGTCGGCTCCCAAAAATAGGATTTTTTCGCCGTAGGTGTGCACCAAATCTTCAATTATTGCTACTTCGCGGCCGCTGCGGGGTGCGGGGGGAAAGCGGAAATGCAAAGTTTTTAATCCGCCGGTGGGCGCTTCGATGCGTTCGATTTTGTCTAACTGTTTCTCGCGGCTTTTGGCTTGGGTGCTGCGAGTGGCGCTGGCGCGGAATTTTTCTACGAATGCTTGCTGTTTTTCGAGTTCCTTTTGCTGGCTTTCGTAGGCGCTGAGTTGGGCTTCTCTGGCTTCTGCTTTTTGCAGCAGGTAGGAGGAGTAGTTGCCGAGGTAGGTGGTGGAAATGCCGCGTTCGGTTTCGACGATTTGGGTGCAGAGCCGATCGAGAAATTCCCGGTCATGGGATACGATTACCATCGGGGTTATCAGCCCTTTCAGGTAAACTTCCAGCCATTCGATGGTTTCTAAGTCGAGGTGGTTGGTAGGTTCGTCTAGTAGCAGGATGTCGGGTTTTTGCAGGAGAATTTTGCCTAAACTCATCCGCATTTGCCAGCCGCCGCTGAAGGCGCTGACTAATCGATCGCCGTCTTCTGGTTCAAATCCGATTTCGGGCAGAATTTTCTCGATTTGGGCTTCTAAACCGTAGCCGTTTAAGCCTTCAAATTGCCGTTGCAGCCGATCCATTTTGTGGATCAGTTCGTCGAGATTTTCTGGGGTGGAGGCTTCCAAGTCTCGATGCACTTGCATCAGGGTTTCGTGGACTTCGTTGGCTTCGCTGAAGGCGCGCCAAAATTCTTCTCTGACGGTGCGAGTCGGATCTACTTCAAATTCTTGGGAGAGGTAGGCGATGTGGAGGCTGGCGGGGCGAATGACTTCGCCTGCGGTGGGTTCGATTTCGCCGGCGATGATTTTGAGTTGGGTGGATTTGCCGGCACCGTTAACGCCTACTAAGCCGATGCGATCGCCTGGCTTGACTTCCCAGGTGACATCTTTGAGTACGACGCCTGTGGGGTAAATTTTACTGATGTGTTCGAGTCGCAGCATTGTTGTGGGGACTGGGGAAGGGCTGGTTTAGCGGCGGATGGGATGCCGGCGCTGAGGTCGAGTTAATCTTAACAAATTTTAATTATATTTAGCGTATTGCCAGATTTTGATTTGGTAGGAGTTACGCGAAGAAACCGGGTTTCTCTGAAAAATCGCAGATTCTGGGCTAGAGATATAGGAAGAAACCCGGTTTCTGGCCTCGATGTGGGTTCAGGACTATTTGGCTGGGGCGATCCTCTTCGAGGGCTTCGCTAACGGGCGATCGTGTTGTTTCAGATTAGACCTCTTGCAGAATTACTTTTATGTTATAGTCGAGGTTTGGCTTTTTGGAACTGCTAAATTTAACTCGTA
>NZ_JAUBUI010000049.1:0-48239 GCF_036705385.1 Microcoleus sp. B3-A4
ACTTCTGAATAAGATTCCCAAAAATCAGTATAACAAACAGCACATTGTCTATAGACAGGAGGTAAAGATTGCCAGAGATCGGACTGAGCTCCTCCAAAAAGCCATCTATATTCTTTACGCCCAAGATCGTAGCCGATCGCGATCGCATCCTTTTCCCAAATCTCCAGTACGTTTGCACTTTTTCCGAAATAGTCCGTCCTGCGGCTATTTGCCTTGCTGTCCTTAATATTGGTTCATGAGCAGCCTTCTGTGCCGCTGGGTCAGTTAATGCCAGTGCTATTCCCACTCAGGCAGTCAACGCCCGCTGATTGAAGCAAAAGAATCAGAATAAGTTCGCCATGTCGTGCCCCTACTCTATGCAGGGTTTGTGCGTAAGTCCTGTGGATTTTACGGTACCGTAGCCCAACATTCGGTAGTAGAGTCCCTGTTTGGTAAGGAGTTCGGCGTGAGTGCCAGACTCAAAAATCTCGCCCGACTGCATCACAAAAATCAGATCGCAGTCTACGGCAGTTTCGAGTCGGTGCGTGACCAAGATGATGGTTCTGTTGCGACGTAGACGTTGCAGAGTCTCTAGTACCCACTGCTCGTGCTTCAAGTCCAGCGCATTTGTGGGTTCGTCCAGGATGAGTATAGGAGCCTGAGTGACGAGCGCTCGCGCAATAGCTAGGCGCTGTCGCTGTCCGCCCGAGAGGTTCTGACCGCCCTCCGCGATTAAAGTATCATACTGCTCCGGCAAGGTTTCGATGAACTCGGCTGCCCCAGATTCGACCGCCGCTTCCCGAATATCGGAGAGCAGAGCATCCGGGCGACCGTAGGCGATATTCTCTGCGATCGTTCCGGGGAATAGTGGGCTGCCTTGCGAGACGAGCGCCATGTGCTTGCGAACATCGGCAATCTTAAGGGTGCGGAGGTCGAAGCCGTCGAGGAGGACGCTGCCCGATGTCGGGTCGTAGAAGCGCGGCAAAAGATTGAGCAACGTGCTCTTTCCCGTTCCGCTAGGGCCCAAAAACGCCACCATCTGACCCGGCTCGATACTAGCACTGATGTTCCGCAAGACGGGTTGCCCAGAGTTGTACTCGAAGCTTACGTCGGCAAGTGCTAGTGTGCGGGGATGGACGGGAAGCGATCGCGCATCAGGCTCATCTTTTATAGCAGGCGGCTCGTCAATGACCGTAAAAACGCGATCGCATGAAGCTACAAACGTCTGGATCTTAGTAGTGAACCCCAACACCCAACCTATCGGGTCCCAGAACTGCCCCAGGTACGCCATAAATACGAGCAGATCGCCGATGGTTACGCCGCCCTGCACCGGACGCAAGAACTGGTCGCGATAAACTAGGTATCCGCCGTAGCCTAAGATTACCCCGCTTCCCAGGGCGAAGACTACCTGAACCGCTAGCGGATAGAGGTTTTCTTGCCAATTGAGTCGCATGGAGGCCTTGACGCTGCGTTCCACCGCCTGCCCGAAGCGCCGCGACTCGGTTGCTTCTCGACCGAAGGACTGGATTAGCCCGATCGACTCTATAGCTTGCTGCATGGTTGAGGTCATCACCGCATCGGTCTGCTTCGACTCAAGGGCTCGACTCCTAATCCTTCCCTCGAAGTACCAATTCGCCAGTATTAGAAGCGGAGTGAACGAAAGCGCAAACACGGTGAGAAGGACATGGCGCGACAGCATGATCCAGATCATCGCCGTCAGCGTCACCGATGCGGCAGTGGAGCCGATAAGCGTATCGATTACCCCCCAGGGGCCGAGGCTGTCGTAGCTCAACCGATAGATTGCGTCACCCTGCGATCGGGAGCCGTGCCAGCCGAGACTCAGCGCCTGCATTTTGTCGTAGAGTTCGGTGCGAACCCGCAAGGTTCCGTTGTACTGGATGCGGTAGTTCAACATCCTACGGAGCATGAAAACGGTCTCGCTCAGGATTCTAATAATCATCGCGACGAATGCCATTCCGAAAATTCGGTTCAGCGTGCTTTCACCGAACGGAGCAAGAAACAGCGTATGAATCCAGTTGGATTTCGGAGTTGGTGACAAAACCGTATCGACTAGAATCGCCATTGGCCAGGCGTTGAGAAGGTTGAAAAATACCGATGCTCCGATCAACAACAAGAGTGTGACGATCAGCCATAAGTCTTTGCGGAAGTAGGAAATGGAGCGCAGGACGATCCGCACCAACCAATGTTGGTTAATTAACGGCATCACCATTTTTGGTGAATTCTTCTGGCTCTTCAAACGTGCTTTGAATGGAAAATTCATAAATATACTGGGTGCCTCTAAGTAAGACAATGCACCAATTAGGAAGTTTCACCCCAGTCAGAGAAGCTAGAAATTAACTTTGAGTTATAACCTTTGTTGTCAAGCCGGGCAGATGGAATGTGAGATTATTCGACTGGTGCAAGATGTAAGTATAGTTGCGTTGTTCAAGGGTAGCTAAATAGAAAGCGAGAGCGCGCGTGCTTCCTGGTGTGATGCAAAGCGCGAAACTTTTGGCAAAGCTATTAAAAAGTTGAGATAGTCTCAACTTTTTAATCGGAGCTTCCCCCCTGTGGTCGATCGCATCCAAGCAAAACCTCCATCAGTCGGGCAATCGGGCTAACGCCCTCCCTCAATAGATGACTACAATATTAGGGAAACCTTCAGTAAATCCAAAGCTCTCTGTTGCAAAGGAGCTGGCATTGTCAGCTTGTCGAAACTAACTGAAACCAGACGCAATTTAGGCGAGACTCGGTTTTTAGCGATTGTCGATGAATTTGTTATTAACGTCCAAAAACTTGGAACTGGAAAACTCTCACAAGTACATTTTGTTGAAGCTTTCCGTTTTGCTGGAGTGGATGACTTAACCGGGACAACCACCGACCCTGACTCAGAAGCATTCAACCACTCCTCATCCTCAAACAACGACGACGGACGGTAATCGTTGACACATATGCTCTTCTAAGTAATAAGCTAACACACATAAAAACAGGTGTGCAAGCACCAACAGAAGTTGTATCACTAGCAACAACACCCACAGCATCACTTATAACGGAAACACCACCAATACTGGAAGTTGCACTGCCAGCGCTAACACCACCGCAGCCGGAAGCATCAGCAGCAGAACCAGTCCCCGCTCCATCCCAAGAGAGCAGTCTGACTCACCGACTCCAAGCACCCGACAAAGAAGCAACGGTAAGGTTTACGGTGGATATGTCCGAATCTCTACATCGTAAAGTGTCGATGCTGGCAGCCAGGACGGGGCGCAAGAAAGTCGATATTGTGCGGATGCTGCTAGAGGACGGGTTGAAGGAGGTGGAGGGGTAAGGGCTGGAAGAATATTTGGAACAATCTTCGTATCATACTTCAACCTTTTACCATATTGAACTTAATTCAGCCGGGGCTTACAGTCTTTCCTATTCCTCAATTATCTTTAGGGTTTGCTAAACTTCAATCTATCGTTTATAGGCTGACTTCCTCAAGTTTTATATTTCTGTCTCACCCTGATTTATATTTTTCTTCTGCCTCAAGTGACATAAGAGAGTTAATAACTCGTTAGAGTCGGTGCGTAAATCCTGCTGCAATAATTTATTATACTTATTCAACAATTATTGTGGGGCAGGCACCCTGCCTGCCCAAGACTTGCTTTTCACTCGTATGTCTATTGATTGCCCGAACCAACTGCCTGGGAAATTGAATTAAATCCTTTTTCTTCTAACTTTTGCAGCAAACCTTGGAGAATTCGACGCACCATCCAAGGCCCTTCGTAAACCCAACCAGTGTAGACTTGAATTAAACTTGCACCGGCGGCTATTTTTTCCCAAGCATCTTCGGCGGTGAAAATGCCGCCAACTCCAATTATGGGCAATTCGCCTTTTGTATATTGCCAGATAAATCGGATTACTTCTGTCGATCGCTCCCGCACAGGAAGCCCGCTAATTCCCCCGGCTTCTTCGGCGATTGGTTTGCCTGTTTCTCGCAATATTTGTGTTTTCAATCCATCGCGGCGGATGGTGGTATTTGTGGCGATAATTCCTGCTAGTTGGTAGGTTTTTGCTAAGTCGAGGATTGATACGATCGCCTCTGGCTCCAAATCCGGCGCAATCTTGACTAAAATTGGCTTGATTCCCCGATTTTCTTGTTGCAAAATTTCCAAAATTGTGCTGAGCCCAGCAGCATCTTGGAGCGATCGCAACCCCGGCGTATTCGGAGATGAAACGTTGACTACAAAATAGTCGCCCCAATCTTTCAGCAGCTTAAAACTCTCCAAATAGTCGGCTGCTGCCTGCTCTAACGGTGTTACCTTAGATTTACCGAGATTGATGCCCAAGGGGAACCGAGATTGAGGCATGGGGCGCTGGGCATCGAATTTTGACTGTTTCTGTGCTGCCTGAAACCGGGCTGCCATTGCCGCGGCTCCTTGATTGTTAAATCCCATGCGGTTGAGGGCTGCACTGTCCTCCGTCAAGCGGAACAAGCGAGGTTGGGGGTTTCCCGGCTGTGGTTGACAAGTGACAGTGCCAAGTTCGGCAAAGCCAAAGCCAAAATTTGCCCAAATGTCAGCAGCTACGCCGTTTTTATCAAATCCCGCAGCCAAGCCGACAGGATTTTTAAAGCTCAGTCCCCACAAAGATTGTTCGAGGCGAGAATCTTGCACTCCCAAAGATTTCTGCAATCGGGAGAGCATTTGGCTGGTTGCCGGGTTTGATTGGGTTCTGGCTGCGAATTCGAGAACTTGGAGAGTGCGGTTGTGCAGCCACTCGGCATCGGTTTTCAATACCGAAAACAACAGCGGACGCACACCTGATTGATAAATATCCAATGACTTGTACTGGGGCAATTTACAAATGAGAAATGAGAAGGGAAATAAAAATATTCACGAGCAGACAGCGAAGACGAGGTTGTTACTTCAACTTCGATCGACTTTATCCAATGTTTTAGATAGAAGGATAAGTGAGACGATTATATTATAAGTTGGTTCTTTTGCTTTTTAATTTTTTTAAATTTTAAGTTGGTAATTTTAATTTAGACAAAGGTGCGGGGAAGCTTGGAAATGGGGCAGCAGCAAAGACCGAAGGATTTAGACGAACAAATCGCGACCCTAGAGCGCGTTCTCGAGACTCTCCGAGAAGAGGAGAATGTGGAAGTGCTACTTTCGACCACACTCGGTTACTTGCAAACGGAATTTGACTGGGGGTTGATTTGGATCGGGTTGTACGATCGACAGGCCCACAGATTGTTGGGGAAAGGCGGCATGACTCCTAACGGCGACCAGTCTTTTCTCAAACAGCGGTTTGCCCTCAGCCCAGGGGATTTGCTGGAACAAGTTGTGATTCAGCTCCGGCCGGTGGGAGTCCCGGATTTGCGATCGGAAGGTAGAGCCGGAGAATGGCGCAAAGCAGCTCAAACTTTCAATATTCAAGGCACGACTCTGTTTCCGCTCCGCTACAAAGACCGCTGCTACGGCGTGATTTTGCTCGGCACAGACGTGTGGGGAGCGTCGCCAAAGTCCGGGGAAAAAACGCAGTTGGCGATCGTATTTGGAGCGCTGGCAACTGCTCTTTACCAAATAGAAAAAGACTGGCAGCGACAACAAGTTAAACACCCAGATGAGTCTCTTTTAGCGCTGATTTCGCAGTTGGGGGAACTGCGATCGCTCGACCAATACTTGCAAGCGGTTGTCGAACAAACTCATGAATTTATCGAGCCGACGCGCACCAATGTTTATTGGTTCGAGCGAGAGCGGCGCTATTTTTGGCGCCGAGTCAGCAACCGCGAAGTTGCTCCGGGTTTGGGCGGGCCGAGCCGAGCGGCTTCGGGCATCACCGTTCAAGACTTGGGCGAATTTTATCAGGCTTTGGGCAGGGAAGAAATGGTTTGGATCGGTGAATCTCAAAGTTCTCTGAAAACTGAACTGACGGGGCGGTTGATGCAGCAAATCCGCGCTCGCTCTCTGTTGGCTGCGCCGATTGTTTCAGAAGGGGAATTGTTGGGATTTTTGGCAGTCGAAGCCGGCGAGCCCCGGATTTGGCAAGACAATGAAAAACATTACCTGCGGGGAGTGGCGCAGTTAGTGGCTCTGACGGCTCCTGTGTCGGAGATGGAGGAGAGGATTCAGCAAATTGAGATCGATCGAGATTTAACTGCGGGAATAGCTCGCGCCATCTACAGCGATGCTGACTGGGAGGCGACTTTGAAAAATACCGCCGAACAGTTGTGCGAGCGGCTCAAATGCGAATACTTTTTGCTGCTGCTGTACGGCGAAGAACAAAATCGCTTTGAAATTGTCTGCCAAAATCTGCCCCGCAACCGCAGGTCAGTGCCGTCGCCGCTCAACGCCCTCGATGTGGCTGACGTGGGGCTGTTGCAAGAAAGCGAACCTGTGGCTATTGAAAATTGGGAGGAAGACGGGCGGTTGAGCGCTTGGCGGGAAGTTTTGGGGGAGGCGGGGGTGCGATCGCTTTTGGCATCGACCACGAGGGGGAAAAAGAAAGAGGGAGAAAACCCCAATCTAAAATCGAAAATCGCCAATCGAAAATCGATCGAGGGTTTGCTGGTTGTCGGACACAATGCAACTCGCACTTGGAGGCGATCTGAGCAAGAATTAGTTCGGCTAGTGGGCCAACAGCTAGGATTGATCCTGCACTCCTGGCAGCAGAGTGCGGCAATCGACAAATACCAGCAATTTGAGCGATTGCTCAAATCGGGTTTGGCGGTTTTGCAACATTCTCCTGATGAGCAATCTGAGCAAGAGATATCTGCTGCTTCACCGACGATGTTCCCAGAGTTGCCGCTACAAAAGCTCGATCGTAACTTTGCTCAACACGTTTCCCAGACACTTTCCTGTCCTTTAGTCGCCCTAATTACTTGGAATCCGGGTCAGGAGGAAGGTTCTATCGTGGCGACGGTAGCTGCCAATCCCGTATTTGCCCTCAATCCCGAGGCGGTGATTCCTGTCAAAACAGATGCCTTGATCCAACAAACCCTGGCAGAAGCGGGCGTGCTGCAACAGAGCACGAACCAACTGCCGCTGGCGACGAAGCGGTGGCTCCGCAGTCCGGGAATTGGCGAGATTCTGACGGTGGCGCTGCGGACTGCCCCAGAACACGCTCCGGCGGGCATTGTGGTGGCTGCGGACGCTCCGGGCCGCCAGTGGTCGGAGTTGTCGGTGAGTTTACTCAGCTCGATGGCTTCTCAGTTGGCTTGGTGGCGCAGGTATTTGGCGGTGCAATCGGCAAGCGAGTCGCAGCGATTGGATCTGGAGCTGCTCAACTGGTACAAACAGCGCCGTTTTGAGGAGTTTTACCGCACTGTGGGAGCGGGGGTGAAGGAGTTGGGGGAGTTGAGTCAGTCGATTTTGCAGTCGGCGAAGGAGCAAAAGGATGCTCTGAAAATTTTGCGCTACCAACAGGTTTTGCGGCAAATTGGCAATGCTTTGGGGTCAACTCATTTGCTGCTGAAACAGGAACAGTGGAGGCTGCAATTCGGACAAGATGCGGTGCCTGTGAGCGCTTGGCTGAGGCGATCGCTCGATCGAACGGCCTCCCTGGTCAAACAGTCGCAAGTCTTGCTGGATGTGCACAGAGAAGCTGCTGTGTCGATGCCTGCGGGTCAAACTTTGAGCGTTCGCGGGGACAGTATCAAGCTGGATTTGATCCTGTGCGAATTGCTGGCGACGGCTTGCAGGCGCTCTCCTGTTGGCGCCAAGATTGAGATTCGCTCTCAGTTGTTGGGAGAAGATTGGCTAGAATTGTCTGTGAGCGATAGCGGCGCGTGCGATCGACACTTAATTGCTGCCTTCAACGGCGGTTCCGGGCCGGACATATTAGCCGTTTCTAGTTCCAATAGGTCGATCGTGCAAAATCTCTTAGTTTATCAGCGAGCGGTACGCTTAATGGGGGGAAACTTTTCTCTAGAAATGTTAGAAAACAATTTAATTGTGGCTCGTTTAGTGCTGCCCCTAGCCAATTCTTAAAATTCTGTAGGGGCGAGTTCACCCTATCTGCAATTCACATACTAGGTACTTATAAACCAGCCCCTACCCAACTTCTAGCGGTAAAGTGCTTCAGGTGCACGCTACATAATTAGGTTCTGCGTCCAAGAGTGGATGATTGATATCAACTCGGTTTGATTCGGACTTGTATTAGAGCGAGTTCTGTTAGGTCATAAGATTAAATGAACCGCGAAGACGCAAAGAGCGCGAAGGAAAAACTGCACCTTCTTCTTTCTCTTCCTTCGTGTCCTTTGCGCCTTCGCGGTTTAATCATTCCGATGCAACCGGATGCGATATATAGCCATCCTAAATCATTTGTGAATTTCTTACTCCCTCCCCTTGATAAGGGGAGGGTTGGGGTGGGGTCAAAAATTTACGACTCCTGCAAGGATTGCTATAACATCCAAGGTATTAAAAACCCTCTGCTTAAACCGATGAAGTAACAGTTTCCGCCGCCTCAGAACTCGGGAAAAACCTTTGAGTAATCCAAGCAGTTACAATATGAGAAAGCAATCCCATCGGCCCAGCAAAAAAACACAAAGCCAAAGAATGAACCGTCCAAACTCCTGTCCGCTGTCCTTCCAAATAAATCCAGCGCCCGACAAACAAGTCCATCACTAAAAAATGTATCCATCCCGTAGCCGCGGCCGTTTCCTCCCCCAGAAACTTAGCAATATCTGCTAACTTAGGATTCGACAAAGCAGCCGCATTTTCCGCAGTTAGACTGCTACCAAACAAATATATGTACAAAGCGGCGAGCATCGCAAACGGAATGAAGGAATTCATCACTTTTCGGGTAATTCCCCAGTTTGGTAATAAAATCATAATTGCCCAGAAAGGCACAACGAACAGATTACCGGCATTAAAAATTAGTTCTGGTGTCATAGTTTGCTCTTGGCTCCTGCGAATGCAATTCAATTAAGGATGTTAAGATTACTTTACACAATTTTTGCGGAAATTTCTCAAAACCTGAAAAAAATCTTATTCACAAATGAAATAGAATTGCTATACTTATCTAAAATTTCAAATCTCCCATCTAAAATCGATTAAGGCAGCACAGCCCATGACAACTTATAATAACTTTCCCGATTGGTGCAAGCAAAAAGAAAATCTCTCGCTTGATGCTAAACATACGGTAGAAATACTGTTGCAAATATCAGAGACTCCCGAGTGCGAGCGAGGCAACGAACTGCTTTCTAATACAACAGAACTTAACCTCAAAAATCTTCAAATTACCGATATCAGCCCCCTCTCATCTTTCACTCAAATTACTAATCTTATCCTCGGCAGCAATCAAATATCTGACCTCGCTCCCCTGCAATCTTTAACCAATCTGAAGAGTTTGATTATGGATGTCAATCAAATATCAGATATCAGCCCGCTTTCATCTCTAATAAATCTGAGTCAACTCGTTCTCGATACCAATCAAATCTCAGACATCAGTCCCCTGGCAGGTCTAAGTAATCTTACCGCACTTGTGTTGTTTGACAACAAAATTTCCGACATCACTCCGGTGAAAAATTTAACTAACTTAAATGCGCTGATTCTCTACAACAATCAAATTTATGATCTCGCTCCTCTGGCAAATTTAACGGAACTCCAGACACTCTACCTTTATAATAATAAAATATCGGATATCACGCCGCTGGCTTCCTTAAAAAATCTCAATACGCTGTTTCTCTTCGGAAATGAAATATCTGACCTTAATCCGCTGGGTTCTCTAACTAACTTAAATAAATTGGTTTTATTCCAAAATAAAATATCAGATATTAGTCCTTTGACATCGCTCACTAATTTAATTGAACTCAACCTCGGTAACAATCAAATATCAGACATCAGTCCGCTGAAATCGTTAACTAACTTGACTGAACTGTATCTGTTCAACAATCCAATTTCGGATACCAGCGCGCTACAAGCTTTAAATAATTTATTTTTACTAGACTTGTACAACAATCAAATATCTGATATCAGTTCCCTGCAATCTTTGCAAAAGTTAACTAGCCTGGACTTGCGCGGGAATCCCATTGTTAATAAAATTTGCCCTGTCAATCCTGAATCTATATGCCGGTTTTAATTATTAAGGCCGAGGCAAGATGGCAGTTTATAGAGTATAATGTCAAAGGTCAATATCAGGAGAAAGTAATGAGCGGACACGATGCTTTGATGTTAGGATTGCTGCTGTTGCCAGGTTTGGCTTTGTCGATCGCAATTATGGGCGCTTTTGCCGCTGGTGGATAATCAGTTTTGGCAGCAGGCAGATTTTGTAAAAAGTAGTTTTCTCCTCGTTCCCTGGCTCTGGCTGGGAACGCATTTCACTATTGCTCTGCCTCCTGTTTTTTTGCAAGCGAGGCAGAGCCTCTGGAGCTCGGTTCCCAGTCAGAGGCAGGGAACCAGTTAATTTTCCTTCTTCCTTCTTCCTGACATCCGTTACAGAATCCGTTGCCGAACTTCCTTCTTCCTTCGCTTACAAAAATTGTGCTGTAACATCCGAATTTACCAAAGTATTCGCGCACAAAATACCCGATGCTGCGACGGCGGGGACGCCAATTCCTGGCATGGTGCTGTCTCCCACGCGATACAAGCCTTTGACTGGTGTTTGCGGCCCGGGAAATGTGCCTTTTCCGGCGGCAATTGCAGGCCCGTAAGTTCCTTGATATCGGCGCAAAAATCGGGCGTGGGTTAGCGGTGTGCCGATCGACTCTAATACTATCCGCGATCGCAAATCGGGTATAATTTTTTCTAAAGCTTGAAACAGAGATTGCGATCGCTCTTGCTTTTTCTGCGGATACAATTCGCCATATTCCCAACCTTCGTAAGGTTCCAATGTATAAGCGTGAACGGCGTGATGTCCGGGCGGCGCCAGAGTTGCATCCCACACTGTAGGAATCGAAATCATGCAAGTATTTCCGGGTACTGTAATGTCAATCTTGCTGTCGTGAACGACGACGTGGTGGCCGGTCAAACCTTCGAGTCCTTCGGCTTTAATTCCTAAATGCAGGTGCATGAAACTCTCTACTGCTGGCATCGACAAAGCGCTTTTGCGGTAGCTTTCCGGCAAATCTTCTGGTCGCAGTAATTTTGTATAAGTATCCCAGATTGTGGCATTTGAAATGACAATTGGGGTGCGGATAACTTCGCCATTTTTCAAGCGAACGCCGGTGGTTTTGCCGGATTCAACTAAAATTTGTTCGACGGGAGCTCCCAGGCGCAATTTTCCTCCCCAGCGCTGCAAACCTCTGACTAAAGCATCGACGATCGCACCGCTGCCGCCGACAGGATATTCGATCGCACAGCGCGATCTTTCGCCAATCATAAAAGCTATTTCCGGGGCGACAGTTCCGTGCGCTTTCAAACCCGACAGCAAAAAGCACTCCAAATCGATCAAACGCCGCACCCAAGGATCGCGCACGTCCCTATCCATCAAGGAACCGGCTGAACCCGCGATCGCACCTACTAGCGGCAACAGCTTCAGCAAAGCAGGCGAGTACCGAGACAGCAAAACAGGTATCAACTGCCAGTCGGATCTCAGTGCTAAAGCCGGAATTCCACGCAAAGCTTCATACAAAACTAATAAATTTTGTTGAAATTGCTGCAATTCTACAGCACCTTGCGGTGCGAACTTAGCTACAGCATCTAAGTAACTTCTCGCATCAGCATAAATCGCTAAACTTCCCTCTGGAAAATGGTAATGCCCCAGCGGATCGTAGGAAATTGCTGCGATCGATTCCTCCAAAACATCAAAAACTTGCCGTAAAGGATTGAACGACCGGGGGTCAGTCAAACCGCAATAAAAAGAAGGCCCCGAATCAAAGTGAAATCCCCGGCGCGAAAAGCTGTGAGCTGCCCCGCCCGCTATTGTGTGGCTCTCGCAGACGAGCACCCGCTTGCCGTAACGAGCTAGCATCGAGCTGGCGACTAAGCCGCCAATACCGCTGCCAATTACGATCGCATCAAAGTCTTGCATTTATCAAATGTGGTATAATTGTATTATTTCTTGCTGAGTGTTGACAGGGTATTTTTATGGGAGGAAAACTATGAAAGCTTTATCTATTTTAGATGAAGTTGTTCGCGAATTAGAACAAGACGTGAATCTCTCGCGCATTAAAAAAATAATATTTTTTGCTTGTAAAGAGTCCTGGGAAAACGACCCCGCCCAACTCGCCAGCGCAGATGTAAGGCTTTTAATTGAAGAACTGTGCGCCAAGTACAGCAGGTTAGAAGATATTGAAGCCGTTTTAAATAGTATAGTCTCTAAGGTTAATAAAAAAACCGAGTATGCTTTAGTAGCAGACCTCATAGTCTGTCAACTTAGCAGGCTGTATGAATTTGAAGATTTCACCAAATTAGAAATAAACATATCTAGTTTTGGCGGTCAGGAAGCTCCCGCATTTGAAGAGCACTTTAGTTCGGAAATACCCAGCAGCGAAGAAGGTGCAAGAAACCCAGGCAAATTATTTGATGTAAGACAAAAAATTTTGCAGCAAACAAATCCGCTGAGGGCGAAAATCCTAATTTTTTCTACTCTTTATCACGAGTTTACTTTTAGCGATCGCGATTGGCTACTGCTGAAAACTCAAGAACTTGACAATCTACTGCGACAACTGTTTAATGTATGTGGCAGCCTAGCCGAACTCGAATCTCGCTTGTACACAACTGCTAGCAATCTTGACAACAGAGATGAAAACGACCAAGCTGCGAGCGTAATCATCAAAGCGATGAATCCTTGTTACACAAAAATGCAACAGGAAGAACCGGATGAAGCCGAATCTTCCGCTAGCGAAGATTACGATCAGACGCATTTAAACAACAGTGTTTATGAAGAGAGCAAGCTGGTGGACAGGCGCACCGATTATTTTGATCCAGGCGAGATTACTCACATCCTTCAAGCTGCTCCTGCTCACTATCATTATGACCCCCAAAAGAGTTACTTAGTCCCGGACACTGCAGAAACGGTACAGTTTAAAGAAGCCGAAACCAGCAATAATTATGCTACCGATTTCAGACATGAAATGGTAGAAACATTCCCAGTTGCAGAAATGGCGACTATTATCGAAACTTTAGAACCGGCAGCTCCTGTTATTATAAATATTAGCGATTCCATCAAACGCAAGTTGGAATTGGAAGAAGAAATGACAGAATTAGTCAGTCAAAGTGCTAACTCCGCAACGGCGCAAATAGAAAATATATTCACCAAGTTAGAAGCTGCTTTGAACGGAAAATTTTCTACGGGAAGTGCAGAGGAGCGTTTGTACTGGAAATATAAAAATCTCAGAGAGTATGTAGGAAAAGTTCAGAAGTTTACCGATAAATTGCTGGAAATTTTGATCGAACTGGAGTCAAAAGAAAGCGGTAAATATCCTTCTGAAATCACCGAAGACCTGGATGACAATATTTTAGACATACCGCAGGAAAACTCTAGCCATAAAGCAAATCAGTATCAGCTTCTGGAAATGGCAAAGCAAGGCAAACCAAAGGCGATCGCCCAATTGATTAATCAATTGCTACAACCTAAGGGAATTGCTGCTACAGCGGGATTTAAAGACGGTTGGCTCCATGTTATTCTGGAGTCGGCTGAAGTACCAAACCAACAGGCGACAGCTACATACATTCACAAAAAACTGTGTACTTTAAAATCCAAATATCTTACTCATGTGAAAATTCACGGGCGACAGTTAGGTAGCAAAACAGTCTTTTGGACTCAAGAATTTGTCAATCAAACTCATTAAATGCCCCGACTCAAGTCTGAGGCTACACAAACTAAGTCGGCCTGCGTCAACTGAAATTCAAGAAATTTCATCAAATTTCTCAGACTCAAGTCTGGGGCTACAAAAACTAAGTCCGCCTGCGCGAACAGAAATTTAAGCAGTCTAGAAATAGCAGATTGTACCTAATTAACAACAAAAACAAATATGAATGCCAGCGAAATTTTAAGGCGATATACATCAGGAGAACTAGATTTTCAAGGTATGAATCTCCGAGGCGTATACCTGAGCGGTGCTGATTTAATTGGCGTCAATTTAAGCAGTGCTGACCTCTGGGGTGCAAACTTAGCCATGTCGTACCTGAGCCGAATTAACCTTCAGCGCGCAAATTTAACTAATGCAAAGCTGTGCGGTGCTAACTTAAATCAAGCCAACTTGAGCGGAGCAAATTTGTCCGATGCAGACTTCCACGGAGCGACTTTGCAAGGTGCAGACTTTCGCAAAGCCAACATCTCTTTGGCAGTTTTTATTGATGCAAATTTGAGCGATGCAGATATGCGAGGTGTGAATTTACAAGGTGCAGATTTGCGCGGTGCGTGCTTGCGGGGTGCAAATTTGCGGAAGGAACTGCGGATTTTTGAGGGTGCAAATTTGCGGGGTGCAAATTTGCAAGGTGCAGATTTGCGGGGCGTCAATTTGCAAGGTGCAGATTTGACTAAAGCTAATCTCAGTCACGCTAATTTGACTGAAGCATTTCTGGGAGAAGCAAATCTGACTCAGGCGAATTTGAGCGAAGCTATTTTAGATGGCGTATTTTTGACTGAAGCAACTTTGGTAGAAACAAATTTTTCCTGGGCTGTAATGGCAAATGCTAAGTTGGAAAGAGCTGTGTTGCTTGATGCTGAATTGGCTGGCGCTAACTTGCGCGGTGCATTTATGACTGATGTTAAGTTGAGCAATGCTAATTTAATTATGGCTGACTTGAGTCGAGCTAATTTGGTGCGGGCTGATTTGAGTCGAGCTAATTTTAATCAGGCAAATTTGAGTGAAGCTGATATGACTGATGCTTACCTGGCTAGAACAGATTTGCGGGAGGCAATTCTGCACCGCACAACTTTGATTAGGGCAGATTTGAGCACTGCTAATTTAGCGGGTGCTCAATTGCGCGGTACAATCATGCCGAATGGAGAAATGCACCTTTAATTACTTCTAGTAGCAATTTAAGGCTGCCGCCAAAAAAGTTAATCTTCGACCGTGTGATTTAACAATTATGAGTAAAAATGAGCGGGGTAGGAGAGCCGTCATTAATTTAATAGTTAAGGCCATTTTGTAGAATTCAAAACAGGAGGGCAATGCTGTGTTAGATACAGGAAAAATTTTACAAGAACGTTATCAATTGCAACAGCGTTTAGGACGCACAGCCGCCGGTCATCAAACTTGGCTAGCAGTGGATTTAGAGTCTCAAGAACAGGTGACGCTGAAAATGTTAGCTTTTAGCCCGGAAATGCACTGGGAAGAACTCAAGCTTTTTGAAAGAGAAGCACAAGTTTTGCAGGCGCTAAATCATCCCCGCATTCCTTGCTATCGAGATTATTTTTCCCTAGAGCGGGAAGCCGGAGCAGGATTGCCTTGGTTTGGGTTAGTGCAAGATTATATTCCGGGATTTTCACTTCAGGAATTGTTAGAAAAAGGTAATAATTTTTCAGAAAAACAAGTACGCAAAATTGCCACTGAAGTGCTGGAAATTTTAATTTATTTGCATGAATTAAGCCCCCCAGTTTTGCACCGAGATATTAAGCCGAGTAATTTAATTTGGGGGGAAGATCAGCACGTTTATCTAGTAGATTTTGGTGCGGTACAAGCTCAAGCGGCGGTGACAGGTGTAACGTTTACAGTGGTAGGGACGAGTGGCTATGCACCGTTAGAACAGTTTTGGGGGCGGGCGGTGGCGGCTTCGGATTTGTATGCTTTGGGAGCTACTTTAATTCATTTGTTAACGGGGGCGACTCCTGCGGATTTGCCCCAGAAAGATTCTCGGATTCAGTTTAGCGATCGCGTGAGTGTGAATCCCACTTTGGTAAGCTGGATTGAGAAGATGACGGAAATCGCCTTAGAAAAGCGTTTCAGCAAGGCTAGAGAGGCTTTAGCAGCTTTGAAATCGGGAAAAATACAAGGGGCTAATCTTCCAATTCCGACTGTTTGGAAAATTGCTAAACCACCTCACAGTCGCATTCAAGTTAGCAAATCAGCAACGGAGTTAAAGATTAAAATTCCGTCTCGTTTAGTCAGAAAGCCTTTTTCAGGTGCTTTTATAGGAATATTAACTATACTGCTATCTTGGCCAATAGTCTTAGCATATTTGCCAGTAAATCTGACTATGGGATTAGGATTTTTTCCGCTTATAGCAAGTATCTTAGTTAAGATTTTGGGCAATGGTACTAAAATTACCTTTAACCGGAACTACTTTAAACTGGAACATCAGATATTTGGTTGGAGTTATTTAGGACAAAGGGGGGAAGTTTCTGAGATTTTGGGTGCTTTTCTATACAATACTTATCAGGGAAATGAAATCAGGATTCGTTCAGGTAACGAGAGGGGAACTTACTTTTATACTTTAGCAACAAATTTGAAAGAGGTTGAGGCGGCTTGGTTAGCGCAAGAAATTCAAGATTGGTTAAATTTAAGATAAATTTTTGTAGGGCGAAGCCTTGGTGATTAATTTTTTTTGTATAATAAACATCTCCCAACTAAAAATGGGTGACGCGCTCACTTATAGGGTGTCGAAAATACCGCAGATTCCAGGTTCATTAAGTTCAGTAGCAACAGCTTGTAAACCAGACGGCTCGATCAAAAAAATGATCCTACTTTAAAATCGTTATGCCAAGGCTTTCAAAAAAAGACCCGAATTAAAGTCAGTATATCTTATTACGCGATCGCCCAAAAAATATTGAATTCAAATTCAAATTTATCCCTTCACAGGCAAAACGATCGCAAACTCAGTGCCAACTCCAGGCTCGCCATTCACCTCGATGCTTCCGCCATGTTTTTCTACCGCAATTTGGTGGACAATTGCCAACCCCAATCCAGTTCCTTTGCCCACACCTTTCGTCGTGAACAAATGGTCGAATATCTGCTGTTTAAATTCCTCTTTTATCCCAGTGCCGTTATCAGCAATTTGAATTTTAATGTACCCCTCGCCGACTATATCCGTGCCAATCGTGATGCGGTTGGGATTGGCGGTAATTTCACTAAAACTGCGGCCTATATTTGACTCTTCTAAGGCATCGATCGCATTGGCAAGCAGGTTCATAAAAACTTGATTCAATTGACCGGGGAAACATTCGATTTTAGGGAGATTGCCGTATTTAGTTATCACTTCGATCTGCGGGCGGTGTTCGTTGGCTTTGAGGCGGTGTTTCAAAATTAAAATAGCGCTATCAATGCCGTCGTGAATATTAAAAGGAACTTTGTAGTCTTTGTCGCCTCGGGAGAAGGTACGCAAACTGTTGCTGATACTGCAAATGCGTTCGCATCCGAGTTGCATTGAATCAATCATCTTCGGTAAATCTTCCACAAGATAATCGAGGTCTATCTCTTCGGCGTGGTCTGCTATTTCCGATTGCGATGCAGCGGAGCGATACAATTCTAAGTGTTCGATAACATCTTCCAAACTTCTTTTACCTTCGCTTAAATTGCCAGAAATAAACCCAATCGGATTGTTAATCTCGTGGGCGACTCCGGCGACTAAATTACCCAATGCCGACATTTTCTCATTTTGCACGATTTGCAGTTGTGCTTGTTGTAAATTTTTTAAAGTTCGTTCTAGCTGTTGATTTTGCTCTTGCAAAAGTTCGGCGGCTTGCTTGCGCTCAGTGGCATCAACACCCAAACCAATAATCCCGATTGTCTCGCCCTGGGAATTTTTTAACTGCACTTTCGTGATTTCTAAATCGTGTAGTTTGCCGTCAACAAGTCGGAGAATTTCGCTGGAGTAATGCGGCAAATCTTGAGCAAGGCAGGCGGCATCTGAAACCAGACAGCCCGCTGCATTCTCCCCCAGTAGATCTTTATAATGATCGACAGCTAGGAAATCGCTCAGAGGCACGCCCACATCTTGAGAAAATGTCTTGTTCACAAACTGTACTTTACCACTGGGATTCACCATCCAAATCCAAATCGGAGCGACATCAAGAATCGCTTGGAGCATTTTCTTCTGATCGGCAAGCTGAGCTTCGGTTCGGCTAATTTTTACTAGCGATCGCTCTAATTGTTGGTTGTAATCCTGATATTTTTTATACAGCAAAGCATTTTGCAAACAGATGGCTGCCTGGGAACACAGGAGATTGAGAAGTTGCAGGCGATCGCGGGTAAAAACTCTTGCGGTTAAGCGATTTTCCAGATACAAAATGCCGACTAAGTTGCCTCGATCGAGAATCGGCCAACATAACAGGCTCTGCGGTTGGTATTTGAGGATGTAGGAGTCGGAATCCCAATCACGTTGTTGAGCGAGATCCCGAACAATCACAGGTTTCAATAAATTTTTAACGCAGTCAACAATTTTAAGGGGCAAGATATCTCTGTTTTGATCGAGTGTTGCGGATGATAAGTCGATCGCCCATTCGAGTCCCGAATTGTCGAGCGCGCTGGTAGCCGCGATTTCCCATTGATTGCCGTTTGGCAAAATCAGCGCTCCTTTGTCAGCTCCTGTATTTTTCATCGCCAGTTGCATCAGTTTGGCAATCAGTCGATCGAGAGTTCTTTCACTAGAGAGCGCTTGACAAGCTTTTAGCAGTGTCGAAAAATTCCCGAAATCTGAGACGCTCGCCGAAACAGACGGATGAATGGATGGATGAATGGATGGATGAAGCAATTGATTTGGCTCCGCAGGTGTTGGAAAATTTGCTAATGGATTTGCAGGAAGTTTTGCGGGTTCTAAAATCGGTTTTAATAATTGAGGATAACGTTTTTCTAAGTCATCAATTTTTGCTCTATCTCCCCAGCGGACATAGCAATCATAGGCATCTATCATGTAGAGTCGGGCAATTTTTTCTCTTCCCAATGACAGGTAAAACTTAGCAGCGAGTTCGCAGGCAAGAGCTTCTTCATTGACATATTCGTTCGCTTTAGCTCCTGTAATAGCTCGATCGTACAGTTCCATTGCTTCGGCTGTCTGTCCCAAAACGCCCAGCAATTCTGCCTCAACCAGATCGAACTTGTGTTGGTAATTGATCGGCGTATGGTGCGCGAATTCTTTTAATTTTTTCTGACTAGCCCCAACGCGCTTAAGGATTTGTTGGCGCTCCGCCGGTGCGGCATCTGCATAGATTGCCAAATCTGCCAGCGCATCATAAAAGTCGTGCATCATCGTTACTAGCATCAAAACACAATTCCCAAGATAAGGTTTGCCTCCATTTCCCCTGTCGATTGGCGGCGGATTGCGGCGCGAATATATCCCGAATCCGTGGCCTCTTTTTCCTAAAATTTATACACCTCCATGTGGCAGATAACAGTTAAGATTAATTGAAAGATTGGAAGGTTTAATGTATTTGTAAATAACCGACCTGCGTTCGAGTTTGTCGAGAATGTCTGTGGGGTTGAGGACTATTTCTACCCATCCAATTAACGGTCGCTAATGCAACTTTTTGGGATTTTGGCAGCACCGCGTCCCGGAAATCCTCAGCCACAACGACGTAGGTTTGAGAATTTTAGCGGCGGGTGGTTGGTCTTTCTCGGACACGAACCGATCGATAGCCGATCGAGAATCTGTGTACAATTGCGCGATCGGGCGATATCCCTGCCTTACCGCAGTCAAATCTACTACATCTACTGTTGCGTCCATATCGCCTGACCTCAACTCCGACATTAGCTTGACAAAACTTAGTGTATCTATCTTAGGGCATAAACCGCATAATTTTTGATCGCCCGATCGAAAATTCTAATTGTCTGTTAATGAACAACATTTTATACTTTGGCGCTCGCGATTAAAGCTTTTTACTTACGTATAAGTTTCTCCTGTTAATCTCAAATGCAATTCAATGAACGCGAAATACCGTATAAACACCGCAGTTTCCTGTCTTGAAAAATACAATGGGTAATTAATTGGATTTAATATAGCTCGATCGCCCAAATTTCCGCGAAGCGGCTCAAAAAGTTAGTACCTTAAAAAGTCCAAATACAATCTATAGAAATTATAAAGAATCCGTCGTGAAAGCAGTGGCACTCTAGTCCCCCCTAGAAAAGGACAGAATCGTTGCATTGTGGTGAAACTCCCCCTCCACTCTACTTCCGGCCTAATAGCCCTCCCAAGGGTTAAAACCAAATCAAATAGTAATAGGCAGTAGTCTTCACATGAATTTACGTAGATTCCGACAGAGGTTAACACCCCTGTCGGAATCTAGCTTCCCGAGAAGGAAACAGCGTTATTTGAAATTAGTCGATCGCGTCTGCCGCTGTTTCTGCCACTCGTTGAGTTATGTCAATATCTCGATTCACTTTCTAGCAAATATTCTCCGAGGCATCTTCAGCGTTCTATCTGGCATCTCGCGCTGCATCATTGATATTTTCTTGGCCGCCGCTGGTACCATATCTCAGCGACTCAGTACCCTCTGCTGCTCTTTCTTTAGCTCCCGCAGTGGCTTCTTTAACAATATCTTTTGCTCCCTTCAAGCCTTCGCGAGTGTTTTCTTTAAGATTAGCAAACCCTTGTTTGGTTTTGTCGCCAAAGTTATCAGCTTTGCTCTGGGCGGTGCTAGCATCTTCCTTCACCTTGTTCCCAATTTGACCGAGTTTGTCAGGGGCGTCGTCCGCTACCCGGCGCACGTTTTCGCCTACATTGCTGCTAGATTTGGTGTCAATGCGGTGCTGCGCTTCCTCTTTGAGTAGCTGAGCTTTTGCTTCTTGTGTTGTAAGCTTTTTGTTTCTGGGATCGACATCGGGGTAGTCGTTCATGCCGCCTTTGAATTCGGAAGTTACAGCCCCTGAAGGCACTTCTTCTCTAATTTGGTCGGCAGTTTTTCCTATCCTCGCATCACCTTGTCCTGCGATTACATCAGTTTTTCCTGCCGTCACATCAGGGCGGCTGCAGGCCGTACTCACTAATACTAAAATGCCAGCCAGAAACACTGTTAAAATTTGTACAGCTCGAATTTTTTTCACAAATGCAGTTAGTCTCTTCATAAAAATGATCCTTTCTATTGTGATAGGCTCAAATGCCTGGTGGTTCTGTAGATGGTTAGCATTACAAAAGTAGGCACTTAAACACTTTTTTAGTTTACGAAGAGAAACAGGAGCTTTTCATCTATCTCAAGTTAGATTTCTCAAGTTATAGTACAAGGAAGAAGGAAGAACGAATGGAGAATCTTCAATCTTCTACCAATTATTAAAAATCTCAGCACCCCGCGCCCGACACGGCAATGTCCTTTCCCTATAGCGCTGTTTGGTTCTCCGTGCCCGCAGTATATTGAAATGTTTTGCATTTTCGGCTCAAAAAAAACCTTCTAGTCAGGAACTAGAAGGAAGGTGGTGTATGATCTCAAGTACAACAAGGTCTTTAATCGCAATTGTGGCGACACATCGCGATCGCACACATCTGTCTAATGGCTGAAAGTATCTGTACAGTTGCTAAGCATTTTGAATCGCTGTTTTTAAACTCTTGCAGAATTCGCCTATCGCCTCTAAACCCTGTTCTGGAGTGCCTTCGGCCAAGCGTTTCACAAAAGCACTGCCAACAATCGCAGCATCTGCACCCCATTCTTTCACTTGGCGAGCGTGTTCGGGTTTCGATATACCAAACCCGACGCCGATGGGTTTGTCGGTGACGGTGCGGAGTTCTTGCAGCAACTCTTTTGCTCTCGTTTCTAAGCCTTCGCGCACTCCCGTAACCCCCGTCACGCTGACTAAGTAAATAAATCCTTGAGACTGACGAGCGATCGCTTCTATACGACTTTTGGGACTTGTGGGAGCAACTAATAATGTTAGTTCAATCCCTAATTTGTTGGCAGGTTGGATGAGACTGTCGGCTTCTTCTAAGGGCAAGTCTGGTACAACCAATCCCTGAACTCCAGCACTTTTGATTTGCTGCAAGAAGGTTTCTATACCTCGGTACAAAATCGGGTTGTAGTATGTGAAGAGAATGATGGGCGATCGCAAATTCGGACTAACTTTCGCTACCATTTCCAGCACCGTATCTAACCGCGTTCCCCGCTGTAGCGCCCTTGTAGCAGCGGCTTGAATCACCGGCCCGTCAGCTAGCGGGTCAGAATAGGGAACGCCAAGCTCGATCGCGTCTGCACCGTTATCATCCAAAATTTGCAGTGCTTTAGCTGTTGTCTCCAAGTCTGGGTCGCCCGCAGTAATAAAAGGAATTAATGCACATTCGTGGTTCTTGCGTAACGTTTCAAAACAATTAGAAATAGTCATTAGTTATTAGTCATCAGTCATTGGTTATCAGTCATCATACATAGAATTTACCCTCGATCGCTCGCAATCAAATTTGTTTGTAGTGAGGAATTCCTGGCTCATAAAACTCCCTCGGACTGAAGTCCTCACTACCAACCTATTGCGCTTATTTTAGGGAACGTGATCTCAGTCATCCGTCATTAGTTAGCCGTCTATCTTACTATTCATGAGTTGTTATTCCCCAGTCATTAGTTCACCGTTTCTTGCTAATAACTAATCACTAATAGCTCACTAATAACTAATAACTGAGAACTAACGACTATTGACTAATTATCTTTTTCCTGCTCAATTTCGGCTTGAAGTTTGGCTAATTCTTCAGGAGTGAGTTCATCGAGCTGCTTCTGCAAGACAGCTTCTTTGTAGTCTTGCAATTGCTGGCTGTAGGTCATATTTTGAGTCAGTGCTCGAAATAAATAAGTCACCAGCCAGCCAATCAAGCCGGCGACCAAAAATAACTGACTCCAAATCCCTGCATTCATGCTGTCAAGTCCGGCAAATTGCAGTAGCAAGTAGACAAACCCACCTGCTACAAAAAAGCCGACACTGATTCCAATTACGTCAATACGTCGCATTTAGGCTTCTATCTGCCGCCGTTTGGGCCGAAAATTCAAAAACGGAGCTAGGAGAAACATACCTGGGAAGAAGAAGAACATCAAGAAGTACATGAAGCCGCGCTCAAAAGAGGTAGCGACGTACCAGCGGCTGTTCAGGTAAGCGTAGGTGGCCGCGGGTACTACCAGGAGGTAGGCTCCGGCCAAGACGGCGTAAAGCAGTAAGGTAATATACATAGATTTGCTTTAGGGGAATAATAACACGGTAAGTCGGTTGACACGCTCCGTTAGCTGGTTAACTATTGTACCGCTTGCGGAGATCCAGCGCGACTTTTGGAATTTTTTTGATTAGGGGTTGCGTAAATTGGGGTTTTGGCTGTAGAATAAAAGGCTGTTGCTCTTAGTGGCTCAAAACCACAACAGCTTGACAAAAAGGGGGCGTGGCGGAATGGTAGACGCTACGGACTTAAAATCCGTTGACCCGAAACGGTCGTGTGGGTTCAAGTCCCTCCGCCCCCATCCATTTCAATCATTTGTGATATCAATTCTGGTTGCACCGGAATGATTGTTGACTCTTGACTGTTGATATCGTTTCCGGTTGGACGAGCGACATGATATAGAGGATATGGCAGTGCCGTGTCCTCGGTATCATTCCGGTGCAACCGAAAACAATATGATTCAACGGTTTCAGATTTATTGTCACCAATCGTTGTGTTTTTCGCTCAATTTTCGCGCTAATGGTTTTCTAGTATTTCTCAAACCGGCTCTATATCTGCCAACTTCGCCCCGGACTTTTTACGTCGGGCCTTCAATTGGTTGAGCAAGTCGGCTGGTTTTGGAAATGGGGCGACGGTGGGAACCTATTTTTTATCTTCATCCCGATCGCCCCGCGTGATTTTACGCAGCAACTGGCAAAGTAATCACAAATTCCGTGCCCTGTCCTATTTGAGAATTTACCTCAATTTTGCCTTGATGCTTGGCAAGGATTTGATAGGAAATAGCCAATCCTAATCCAGTACCTTTGCCGATCGACTTTGTAGTAAAAAATGGGTCAAAAATCTGTTGGGCACAGGCTGCTGCCATTCCCGGCCCGTTATCCCGAATCTTGACGGTGACAGTATTGTCGGCCGTAATTTCCGTGCTAATCCAAATCGTTGGCGAATAGCCTTTGTCTTCCTTTTTCACCTCCTCCAGCGCATCTATTGCATTGCCGATCACGTTCATAAATACTTGATTGAGTTGGGCCAGATAGCACTCAACCGCAGGCAACTTGCCGTATTGTTTAATAACTTGAATACCTTGTTTGAGCCGATGATTGAGAATTACGAGGGTGCTATCAATTCCTTCGTGAATGTCGGCTGATTTCATTTTTTCGTCGTCGCATCGCGAAAAATTACGCATGGATACGACAATTTCGCGAATGCGATCGGCTCCCATTTTCATCGAAGAGAGGGTTTTTGGCAAATCTTCTTTGAGAAATTCGAGTTCAATGTCTTCGATTCGCTCTAGAATGGCATCTGGTGGGTTGGGATAATATTCTTGATAGAGAGTTACCAAACCTGCCAAATCTTCGATGTATTGGTTGGCATAGTCAATGTTGCCGCCGATGAAGTTGACGGGATTGTTGATTTCGTGGGCTATCCCTGCAACCATTTGACCGAGAGAGGACATTTTTTCGGTCTGAATTAATTGGGATTGAGTTTGTTTGAGTTCTTGTGTATATTCGCTAACTCGCTGAATCAATTGATTGAAAGAGGCCGCTAAAACTCCGATTTCGTCGTCGGTTGTGATTGGTACTTGCAGGTTAAAATTCGATTCGCGAGTGACTTGCTGAGCAAAATTAGTAACGGTTTCGAGGGGTTGGGCGATCGCGCGGCTGGTTTTGTCCGCCAGCGCGACGGCGATGAGTGCTGAAATTAGCATACTCCCGAGAATAAGTCGGTTTCGCAAATTTTCAGATTCTTCTAATGCTTGGGTTCCTTGCTGTTTGTGAATTTCTACTGTAGAAATTAGGTCAGTTAAACTCTGAGCAAGGTTATCTAGTACGATCGCTTCTTGGCCGCTGCTAGTCCTCAACATTTGTAGCTGTGCGGACTCGATGGTGTTGGGAGGCAAATTCCCAACTTCCGCTTCTTTTAACTGCAATTTAATTAGCTGACCGTAGTAATCTATGACAAGAGCAGATTTCTTCAATAGAGCCTGCAATGCTGCCTCTTCTGTTGCTAGTCTATCGGGATTTTCTCGTGCAAAAGATTCAATTTCTGAAATCAGGATTTTCGCCTGATTGATTTGCCTGAAAAACCGATCTTGTTCGTATTGCAGCCACACCGTGTTTCCTAAAACGACTGGCAATCTCGCCGCGTGCGATCGGGCTTCAAATACAGTATTTTGCAAATTTTGCAGCAGTTGCTGCTGCTGTTGGGCTACATTCACCTGAACTAAAGCTTGCTTGCGAAAGTAGTCTCCCAATCTCATTCCCGCACCAGTTCCCAAAATCGCTATGCCGATAGCTAAAGCATAGCCATAGCTAATTTTTTGGCCGATCCGCAAATGGTTGCATTCTGCCTTTAGCCCAGTTAGATTAATAGTTGAAGTTTGTAACAAATGTTTTTGAGCATAGTGCTTTTGCTCTACCTTGCTATTCTTGGACTGACTGTGGTTAAATAATAACATTGGAAGTTCCTCCCAAACTAATCAGGAGTAATTGAGCGAAGAAAAGCAGAATGCACTTATGCTAAAGGTCGAAAGCAGTTTTGAGTGTTTAATTTTGAATTTTGAAATCTTTAGCTCAAAACTCACCCCTCAATACTCAACGCTTCCCCTAGTATCTCTGTTTTTAGACTAGAGTGTTTGTGATCTATATCAACAATCTATGTGATTATACGCAAATTAACAAAACTTAGGGTTACAGCGATTAGTATTTGTAGTCAGTTGGGACACAAGGCCCAACTACCGGTTCTCCCCGTTTTTCTTTTTCTGCCAGTTCTAAGTTTAATTCCAGCACTTTTGCTAAAATATCGTCGCTGTCAGTAAATCCGTAAGCTTGCATTACTTCGCGATCGAGCTTAGCATGAAGTTTATAAAGTTGACTTGTTGGTTCTTCAAAAAATTTATTGTAAAGTTGAGTAATTCCCCACTGCTTTGCTGACATTTGTTGAGTGCGATATTGATGCAATTCAACCGCAGTTGCCCGAATTTGCTCTACTAATTGCTTCGCTGCTGTCTGGGGAAATGGGAAAGTTTCAAAGCAGGTTGTATTCGTGTATCGAGTTGTATCTCCAAGTGTTGAGCTTTGAGCTTTAACCCAGAAGCGATGAACCTTTGATGTGAGAATGCCAAAAATGTAGAAGTCTTCTGAAGCAACAACAATATTTAAGTCACCTGGTAGCCAACTAACGGGAGCGGGAATGAAGACAGCCCATTTTGAGACTCTCGGTACAGTGAAGTAGTGAGATAAAGGGGCGATCGCCTTTCTCATTGCTGGTCGTTTTTCGCCATATTTCCACCAATTAACTTTAGTTACTTCTCTGCGATTCTTATCCCGTTCAGGCTTTACATTAGATTTCACATACTCAAAAGGCAGCACATATTCGCTCGCTTCTTCAATGTTCATATCATTGAAGTCAATAATCCAGCGTTCCGGCATACCGTTAGGATTTTTTGCTAGATTTGCCCCCATTGAAAAAAGTTTCAAAACATCTTGATTTTTCGCATCAGCTTTCACCCAATCCTCTACTTGCGGCTGAGTAACAATGAATCCTTTGCCAACCGGAATTATACCTTGAAAGCATTTATTTAAATTCGCTGACAACCTAGCAGCTTGAGAAACATCAATCGTAGCTTGTAGTGAAGAGTTAATACTTGAAACCACGAGATTATCTAAATAGTAAACTTTCTGTTTTTCCTTGCTCCAGTTAATCAAACTAACATGAACCTTAGCTTCCCCAGACCAAGGCTGAGTAGAAACTGCCGCATAAATGTGACCGCCATTTTGCGCTATATAATCTAAAGCAGCAGCACGACTTTTACCTTGACTAATTGAATTAGTAGCAACTAAACCAGCCCGGCCATTGAGTTCTAAATTATTGTGAGCTATGCGAAACCAATAAGCACAAAAATCCACCGAATCTTTCACATCAGGAAAGCGTTTAAAAACGCGGTCAATATATTCATCTCCCAGGGCAATCCTCATGTGCTTTCCGCCTAAAAACGGAGGATTGCCGATAATCGCGTCAGCCTTCACCCAATCAGTAAATAAAGCATCAGCATAGACAATATTTTTATCCAAAGTATCTAAAGGCAGAGAAGGTTCTTTCAATCCCAAATTATCGATCGCCACCTTGCGGCCAATCATCAACGTCACCCGCGCCAACTCCACCGCAAACGAGTTAATATCCATGCCGTAAAATTGCTGCGGCGTGACTAAATTCATATAACCTCTTGTACCGTCGAACTCGTTTAGCTTATCTAAAAGTAACTTTTCAACTTGCTTAAGTTCCTGATAAGCTACATACAGAAAATTACCCGAACCGCAAGCCGGATCTAGGACGCGATAGCGACCTAATTCTTGGTGCAGATGTTGCAGTTTGGCTACGGTATTTGCAGCGTTAATTCGCTCTTCCCAGTAATAGCTAATTGTGGGCAAAACAATGCGACGAATGTCTCCCTCTGTAGTAAAGTGAATCCCGTAGGCGCGGCGCTGTTTTTTATCTGTTTTCAAAGCCGATTCAAAGATATTGCCAAAGATAGAAGGGCGTACCTGACTCCAGTTTTGTTCGGCACAAACTTCTAATATTTTCAACTCTCCCTGTTGCAGTTCAATGGGGTGTATTTCCGAAAATAATCCGCCGTTGAAATACTCGACTCCTTCATAACGTCCTTCCGGCGTGACTCCCTGCTGATTCATTGCTTGAAATAAGCCGCCCAAGACATCGTAAGAACTTGCTCCTTCCAGACAATCTTTGACGCAGCGAGTAAAGAGTGCCGACGGCAAAAGTCCCCTATCTTCGGCAAACATTGCTAAGACGCACTGCAACACAAATCGCTGTGCCTGAAACTGATTAAATTTAGCAAACTTGCGCTCTTGGCCGCGCTCGATTAGCATTTCCAGCAGCATCCCCATCCTGCTAGCAGCTTTTTCAGTAATCTCGACTTGGTTGTTTTTGAATATGGGGCGGCGGCTGGTAGATTCCATGAAGGCAAAAGCGGGCGATCGCGCGGGCAATTGCTTTAGGGATATAATGTCTACAGGCTGATCCGGCTGAAGGTCGAAATCGTAAATGTGAAACTCGTCAAAATTGCACATCATCACGTAGCGCGGGCGATCGTCTTTTTTGAGGCGAATATAATAGCGTTCTGTTTGGGTGCGGTGTTCTCTTTTAGTCAAATCTTCACCGCGCTTTTTCATTTCAATCAAAACCTGCTTTTTCCACACCAAATCAGCAAATCCCATTTGACCTTTTTTGCTGCTTTTTTCTATGCGTTCCTCATAGGTTGCGCCTGCTTCTAATGCCCCATCGTGGCCGAAAGCCCGAAAGAAGCGGTCTAAAAATACCTGTGCTTGTCCTTTTTCATCGCCTGTAATGTGTTGTTGGCAGTAGGTAACGAATTTTTGGAGGCTTTCAGGGGTTGCTGGCATGGGAGGATAATTTAAAACGCATATTAATTAGTATAATCTGCTATCTTGTATTATTGTTATCTTTTGTCATAGACCGCCAGGGAATGAATTCCCTGGCGGAATGTTGGGTAGCGGGTAGTAATACTATATTGTTAATAATCTTTATTATTAACTTCTAAAAAGCTGTGATTCAAAACTCGACTGACACACCTACAAATAACATTCAAACTGGATGGCACGGCCACCTCAATTTAGTCTACGCTAACCGCAGCGGCGCAACTCAAATCATTCACAATCAAATGCAAGCGCCCCTTAAGGTGCAGCGCCCCTTTTATCCTGAAGGGAAAGAGATTTGTCACAGCGTCATCTTGCACACGGCTGGGGGAGTTGTCGGGGGCGATCGACTTTCCAGCCATTTTCACCTCCAACCCAACGCCAAAGCCTTGATTACCAGCGCCGCTGCTAGTAAAATCTATCGCAGCAGCGGACTAGAATCACAACAAAATATCGACATCAAACTAGAAGCCGGTGCTAATTTAGAATGGCTGCCACAGGAAACAATAGTTTTTGACGGCGCAATATATCGGCAAAGTTTGCGGGTAGAATTAGCACCAACAGCGAGGATTTTACTGTGGGAAATTACCAGATTTGGACGCAGTGCTAGGGGCGAAAGGTTCTTGTCGGGAGAATGGATATCGCACACCGAAATCTGGCAACAAAACAGCCCTTTATGGATTGACCGACAATTGCTCAAAGGTGGAGAAAAAATGCTCGAAAGCCCTCACGGCCTTGCAGGAAAACCCGTAGTCGCCACCCTCGCTTGGGTAGGCGAACCCGTAACCACAGAACTCGTGGAAAAAGTGCGAGATTTGCCATCTGAGGCAACAATTTATCCTGGTAATTCCACCGTCGGCGTGACTCGTATTCCTAACGGTTTGCTATGCCGATATCGCGGTACATCCACAACCGCAGCTAGAGACTGGTTTGTCAACATTTGGCAGTTGCTGCGCTTGTCTTTTTCACAACGCCCTTGCTGTTTGCCCAGAGTTTGGATAAAATAGGATGATCTTTGAGTTTCAATGTATAGTTGCCCTCCTAACTAGATTATTCATCTCTCTCTTCTCTTCCTCAGCGCCCTCAGCGCCCTTTGCGGTTTAATCATTCAGAAACAACCGTAAACGATATCATAACCAAATAATGCGATCGCACTTACAAGAATAAAAATGCAACTCACCCCCCAAGAAAAAGACAAGCTGTTGATTTTCACCGCCGCCCTGGTAGCAGAGCGCCGGAAACAAAGAGGTTTAAAATTAAACTATCCAGAAGCACTCGCCTATATTTCCGCCGCGATTTTAGAAGGAGCCAGAGACGGCCTCACCGTCGCCGATTTAATGAGTTATGGAACAACTCTACTGACACGGGAAGATGTGATGGAAGGGATAGCAGAAATGGTGCATGAAGTCCAGGTTGAGGCGACTTTCCCCGACGGAACTAAGTTGGTAACAGTGCACGATCCTATCCGTTAAAAAATTAACCACAGAGACTCATAGGAGGAAAAAATGATTCCCGGAGAAATGATTGTTTCAGCAGGCGAAATAGAATTAAATGCCGATCGCCCAACCGTGCGGGTGCTGGTAGGAAATAAAGGCGATCGACCCATACAAGTTGGCTCCCACTATCACTTTTACGAAGCTAACGAAGCCTTAGAATTTAATCGAGAACAAGCCAAAGGAATGCGGTTGGATATCCCCGCAGGTACAGCAGTCAGGTTTGAACCGGGAGATGAAAGGGAAGTTCAATTAGTGCCGTTTGTTGGTAGTCGTCAAGTCTACGGCTTTAATGGAAAAGTGGACGGTCATCTGGATGCTGAAGTATGAAGCCAGATGACGGTTCACGATTGTTGAGCTTTGAATGTGAACTTTTTAAATTCAAAGTTCTGCCAGTTTCCAAAAAGAATGCAACTGTAAAAAATATCCACACCATGATAGTAATAAGTCATCCGCAATCCCGAATCTAACATGGTATCACTTCCAGCCCTATGCCTGGAGAGTGACAAAGCCATCTCACAACTTTTTCTCTGCCTTCTGTATAAGTCCCTTCTGGCTTTCTTTTGTTAGTTCAATCTCCCACTTTTGAGCGAGTTAAAATTTGCAGTTGGCGGTATACCGTGGTTGTTAAAACTGCAAAGATATACAGCAAAAGCGCGTGATAAACCCAAAATTAGTTGACCAGATAAAACAGACACTGAAGCAGAGCTTGCTCGAAACATCAAGGCGTGTCTGGAGAACCCCGTTAGACCGGCGCACCAGCATCAAATTGTTAGATGACAGCATCGTTTACAAAAAGCAGCACCAACCTATTAATATACCCGCATTAACCTCGGTAAACAAAGTGCCTTCTCGGTTTTTTGCCACGGAAAAACCCGTGTCTTTTGACCCAGATTATGTGTGGAAGATTTCCCTGAATCAAAAAATAAATTCTCTAACTATTTGCACTTCTGGCAACACGCTGCTGAATAACAAGTTGCTTTTAGACTTGGATTTTCGGATTAGCGGTGCGGGCATTCTGGAATGGCCTTACAAACCTAATCAAATTACCTATCCGCTGGTAGTTGCTCCTTGGTCGCATTTGTGGTGTAGTTATTATGATTATGTAATTTTTGTGCTGGCTAAACTTTGTCGAATTGAGGAGGCTTTAGGTAAGGAAATTTGGCAAGAAGCTAAAATTTGTTATCCTTTACGACATACAGATTTTGAGTTGGGTTTTATGACCAAACTCGGTATTCCTGAAAGTTCACTAATCGACACTCGGGCTAGAGATACGGGATATCATGCAGAAAGTGTGGTGGTGGGAAACAATCAAGACTGGTATTTTCCCAGTCCTTACGATATAGAGCTTTTGCGGAAAAAATTCTGTCTTAAGGAAAAGGTAAAGCCTTATAGAAAACTTTATTTGTCTAGAAGCGGCCGGCGCAAGGTAAAAAATGAAGTACAAGTGCGAGAGGTTTTGAAAGAATTTGATTTTGAAATTTTGGAAGATATCCCGCGCCCTGTTGATGAACAAATTCGTCTGTTTGCAGAAGCGGCGGTGGTTGTCGGCCCTCACGGGGCTGGTTTTACAAATTTGCTGTGGTGTCAGCCGGGAACGAAAGTATTGGAATTCTTTTATGGAGGGTACACTCCGCCATATTTCTATTACATTTGCCAGCTATTGGGATTAGAATACTCCCGTATGGTTGATGACAATAATATACCAGAAGATTGGAGTTTCATTGGCATGGATATGACGGTGGATGTGGAGATTTTGAAAAGGGAAATCCCTAAAATGCTGGAGGAAAGTTGCCCCTTGATAGCATTTTAGATTTTCGATTGGCAAAAATTGAGGCATATCGGGGTTTTAAAGCTTGCCTAATGTTGTATTTTTTTGACTGTTGCAGATTGAGGAACTCGTCACATACTATAATTCAAGTGGGTCTCAACTGCCAACTAAAAATTTATTAATATTAGGAGCGAGCATGAGTTACAGAATGGATCGCCGCGCCTACGCGGAAACCTTCGGGCCGACTGTGGGCGATCGCGTCCGGTTAGCCGATACAGAATTATTCATAGAAGTTGAAAAAGACTTCACAACCTACGGGGATGAAGTTAAATTTGGCGGTGGCAAAGTCATTCGAGACGGCATGGGACAGTCGCCTATTTCTAATGCAGACGGCGCTGTTGATACGGTAATTACTAATGCTTTAATATTGGATTGGTGGGGAATTGTTAAAGCAGATGTCGGTATTAAAGACGGCAAAATTTACAAAATTGGTAAAGCCGGAAATCCTTATGTTCAAGATAGGGTAGATATTATTATCGGGCCTGGTACTGAAGTAATTGCCGGTGAAGGAATGATTCTCACCGCTGGGGGAATTGACACTCACATTCACTTTATTTGCCCGCAACAAATAGAAGTGGCGATCGCCTCCGGAATCACGACAATGATCGGCGGCGGCACTGGCCCTGCAACGGGTACAAACGCCACAACTTGCACTCCGGGGCCTTGGCATATGTACAGAATGCTGCAAGCTGCTGACGCTTTCCCCGTAAATCTAGGGTTTTTAGGTAAAGGAAATAGCAGTCAACCCCAAGGATTAATTGAACAAATCTTTGCCGGTGCAATGGGTTTGAAACTCCACGAAGATTGGGGAACTACACCAGCAACGATCGACACTTGTTTGAATGTAGCTGACGAGTACGACGTGCAAGTTGCAATTCACACGGATACTCTCAATGAAGCGGGATTTGTGGAAGCTACAATTGCCGCTTTTAAGAATCGAGCCATTCATACCTACCACACCGAAGGTGCGGGTGGCGGACACGCACCTGATATTATCAAAGTTTGTGGCCAAGCTAATGTTTTGCCCTCGTCAACTAACCCGACTCGCCCTTACACTGTCAATACTTTAGAAGAACATTTAGATATGTTGATGGTTTGCCACCATTTGGATCGAGGCATTCCTGAAGATGTGGCTTTTGCTGAATCGAGAATTAGAAGGGAAACTATTGCTGCTGAGGATATTCTCCACGATTTAGGTGCGTTTAGTATGATTTCTTCTGATTCTCAGGCGATGGGAAGAGTGGGAGAGGTGATTATTCGGACTTGGCAAACGGCTCATAAAATGAAGGTTCAAAGAGGGATTTTACCCCCCCTAACCCCCCCTTACCAAGGGGGGGAACCAGGGGGAGAAAATGACAATTTTCGGGTGAAGCGGTACATTGCGAAATATACAATTAATCCGGCAATTACTCACGGAATTAGTCAGTATGTCGGTTCGGTGGAAGAGGGAAAGTTGGCGGATTTGTGTTTGTGGCGGCCGGCTTTTTTTGGGGTGAAACCGGAACTGGTAATTAAAGGAGGGGCGATCGCCTACGGGCAGATGGGAGATGCTAACGCCAGCATTCCGACGCCGCAACCGGTGCATATGCGGCCGATGTTTGGCAGTTTTGGCGGGGCGATTGGGGCGACTTGTCTGACGTTCGTTTCCCAAGCTGCGCGCGATCGAGATATTGCCGCACAGCTCGGTTTGCAAAAGCCAACTGTAGCAGTTTCCGGGACGCGACAAATTAGCAAAAGAGACATGAAACTCAACGATTATTTGCCACAAATGGAAGTCGATCCAGAAACTTATGAAGTCAGGGCGGATGGGGAATTGCTAACTTGCGAACCGGCAACAGTTTTGCCAATGGCGCAGCGATACTTTTTGTTTTAACTGATATCTTGCACCATTGTCAGCAACAGGCATCTTGCCTGTTCCACAATAAAATTTATATTTTGTGGAACAGGCAAGATGCCTGTTCATAAAAGCCTAATTGAGAAGGGTGCAATATCTCAGTTTTAACCGATTATACAATCATCTAGGGGCGGGTTTTACCAACAATATTTGCCAAAAACGGACAATCTCAAAAACCCCCCCCACCCAACGGCAAATCTTCATCTTACTTCATTCGGGATGTGATGTCTTGTTAGAAAAATTGAGCGATCGCACTATCAAACCCTGACACAAAAACCAAAAATAAAGTGCAATATTAATTCCGCTCAACAGCTTCGGTATTCCCTCCAGCAAGCTCGAAACAATCTCGTTTTTTAATGGCAGCGCTTCTGCAAAAAAGGCAACAAATAGCAAACCAACGCCACTCAGCAGTAAAGCATAGGGAGTGGAGCGAATTTGTCTCCGAAAAGCTAATCCGTATGCAATTGCCAGCACCGCGTAAAATATGACAATTGTCACTTTCGGAAAACCCGCACGTCCAAGATGAACGTGGGTGCGAAAAACTTCATTGAACAGAAAGCAACCGGCAAACAGTGCCGAATATAAAATAAATCGATTTTCTGGGCGATGGGGTTGAATAATTCTCAGCAATCCAAAGGTAAAAGCGCACACCATTACCGATAAATAAAATAACATTTGGAAGGCTAAAAAAAAGAAACCTGCACCCGGATACGTGGCAGAGCAAGGAGGCAAAAATAACCCTTTTACCGAAGAACCAAATAAACTCAGACACGCCGTCACTAGCCCAACCAGCATTAAAGTTAGACTGTTTAAAAACAACACAGTTCTGTAACTTGCCATAATTTAATACCAATTCTTCAAAATCATGCAACTGTTATGAGTTTTTGGTTTGTTTCCTGAAAGACTGTATGCACCCTACAGCTACTGTTGCAGGTTTTTTTAGAATTAGTATAAGATCGGGGTTTTCAATTGGCAACAGCGGTAAGGTTTGCACTGCACACCCTACATAATACCAAATCGGGTTGGGAAACCCCGCCATATAATGCTAATTGCCACCACTGGCAAAAATTGCTTTAACTTATAATTCCTGAACCGAGATGATGCTGTTTTGGAGTCGATCGGGCGTTATACCTGGAACAAAACCTAGGAAATCTCCGGTATTCCTGAGTTTGATGAGAGTCCCTGAAAGCACTTGCGGTGGAGGATTTAACTCAGATGGCGTCATCAAGATTTTCACATCTTCTGGCACATCAAACTGTATAAAAATAGTTGTATTGGTCAACTCTTGCAAAACTACATCGTTAGGTGTCAAACCACTTGCTAATCCAATCCGATCGAAACCCAATCTGAAATGGTTAATCAGATCGGCTTGATTGATATCAGTAACTCCGGGTTCAGGTTGGAGAACGTATAAAGTTCTTCCCGTCCATTTAGGGAGATTTCCCCCGATGCTAGAAACTACACCTGATAAGAAGTCTCGACCCAAACCTCCAACCAGAGTATCATTGTCGTAACCGCTGTAGAGAATGTCATTGCCTCTACCGCCCAATAAAATATCATCGTCTCCGTTATCTATAATCCAATCTGCATCTTGACCCCCACTTAAATAGTTATTTCCCTCATTTCCTTGCAAAAAGTCTTTCCCTCTTCCTCCAAATAAAGAATCATCTCCCTCATCCCCTCTGAAACTATCTTCCCCGTCATTACCAAATACCAAATCATTAGCTAAAGATCCGTGAACTGTATCGTTACCTCCGAGCATCCAAATTCCTGAAGGGAAGTTAGTTACTTCTCCAAATTGGGAATTAACATCGTATAAATCAACTAATTCTGATTTGTCTTCGCCAATTAAGCGGGGTATTCCTGATGGATCTGTTCGTAAAGTCATAAGTTCGTTTCTCCTTGCGATGTCTCGATTTATTTTTCTACTCAGGCAAAGCTTCCGACTTTTATGCAAAAAAATAAGTTTTATTTTTTAAAGCACAGATTGCGAGAAAGTTTTGCCAGTAATTACAGAGATGTTTCTGTACGGGTAGTTTCTAGGCTATTATCTCATTTGGGTTGGCTGTTGAAGTCAAAATTTGCTCAACCTGAGCCGGAGTTAGATTCGGATTTGCATTCAAAACTAAAGCCACTACACCCGCCACGTGAGGGGCCGCCATCGATGTGCCTTCGTAGGTTTTGTAATTGTTATTTGGAGTTGTAGAAAGGATATCTACTCCAGGTGCGACTACGTAATTCAAAGGTTTAGAACCTGCATCGTTAGAGAAGTAAGCCACTCTGCCATTTCGATCAATTCCTCCAACAGCCATTCCGAAGCGATCGGCATTTCTAGCTGGATAATCTGGTTGCCTGGAATAATCATTTCCTGCTGACATGACGACAACAGAGCCTTTACTATTTGCATACTGAACTGCGTCCTCAATTACCTTGGAAGATAACCGATAATCGGCCAAGCTGAGGTTAATTACATTGGCTCCATTATTAGCAGCATAGCGAATTCCTTCTGCAATATTATTGATGTTCCCGTTATACGGGTCCCACACCTTGACAGGCATAATCTTGGCATTGGGGGCAACTCCTGTGATGTGAAAACCATTGCGTTCGGCCGCGATCGCGCCTGCTACGTGAGTCCCATGACCGTCCCAATCCATTGGGTTGTTGTCGTTCCACACAAAATCCCAACCCCGAATATCATCAATATATCCATTGCGATCGTCGTCAATTCGGTTATTGGGAATCTCATCCGCATTCTGCCAAATATTGGCATCTAAATCGAGATGGGTGTAGTCAACGCCGGTATCGACGACAGCTACAACAATCCCATTTCCGGTAATTCCGCCCTGCCAAACTTCCGGCGCATTTACCATGTCTCTTGCCCAATCATTCCCGCCCAAATTAGGAACTTCGGGGAACTTAACTGAACTGTTAAAAGTGCGGGCTACTGCTGCATTTGCATCCACTAAACCGTATCCGTAATTGCTGCTAAAACCAGTACCAGGCGTTGCAGCCAGATTCAGGTTGTAATTCTTATAGTCAAAGTAACTATAAACTGCGACATAGTAATCTCCAGGAGTGAGGTTGAAGAAATTTATCTCGCCGGAGGCACCGGGTGAGGCATAATCGCTGCCAAGAAGTTCATCATAATCAGCTTCGCCGTTGCGATTCTTATCTTGAATCAACTCGATTCCTGCTCCATTCACAACATCGATACGCAAGCTTACATCGCTATTGTTGTTAATAGTAAAGCGATAATAATCCTCGTTATCGTCAACTCCGACAATATCATTGAAGGTGAGGCGATTGTTATCAGCAACACCAATGTTGCGTGCAGTGGCTAAGGAGTTGTCTGGGTCTGAGAAATTCAACTGATTAGCCGTTCTCGTTCCTGTGAGGGGATCTGTGCCGACAGCGATCGCATCAGAGTTTGGTTGTTGTTGAGCAGCAGATGTACCGCTAGCGACTTGATTGTTGGCTGAGTAACTGAGGATGTCGCTGCTTTGGGCTACTACAAAATCTGCTATTTGTTGTTGTTCGCCGATCGCCATCCCTGTCAAATTATCAGTGTCAAAGCCGTTGCCGGGAACGCTACCGTTAAATTGACTGGAGGCCGTGAAAAAATTAAGCTGACCGCTATTACCAAAGGTTGTTAGTGCTGGGGTGAGCTGCTGTTCGCGATCGATTGCAAGTATACCGAGCGTACTTTCCATAAATTGGCTCCGATAATTTGAGATTCACTTTTGTTGACGGGAGACAATGCTTGATTTTAAATTAATTAACATTCTTCCACCGGCGAGATGATAAGTCAATTCATAAATTCATTGCTTGATTTCATAAAAGTCATAACCCTAATTTCATAAAAGTCATATTTTTCGGCAAGTTATGCCGTTTCAAGCTGAAGCTGTTGTTTTTGCGTCAAAACCATCGCTATGTGTTTTTCGTAATAGGCAGCTTCGTTAATGAATACAGGGAAAACAGTAGATTCTCCTTGATAGGGGAGTGATTCTCCCGTAAATGTGAGAAACATCGGTTCACCGGGATGTAAGGGTTCATAGTCTTTGAACTGAAGTTGGGGGTGGATCGCAGCTTGCAGTTCACCTACTGAATTTCTGGGATAGTCTACTGAGCCGATCGCTTGATATACAGTTAAATATGATGGTATAGGAAGCGGCTTTCCCCGATTTTGTGCGTCGAGATAATCCAGAATGGCGTGAACCAGCATTTCGGTTTGCTGAAGTTGATGAGCATTGACGACTCCCTGGGCGATGGGCCCAACTTCTACGGTGCCACCGAAAGCAGACAGCGATCGAAGCATTGGGGCATCCTCACCAGAATGCTCTCCCAAACAAACTCGCAGTGAGGGCTCGATCTCACTCAAATAAGCTAATAATTGCAAATTGAATGGATGTTTGCTAGATGGTAAAATTGTCAGCCCCATGTTGGCCGTTGTGCTGTGAAGGTCAACGATCGCATCAGCCCCATGTTCGTCTTTCGGACATAGTTGGGCGGAGATTTCCTTAGCACGTCTGTTCTCGTAACCCATCAAATCTGGGTTAGACAAATCTTCCTCGGCAAAGCAACGGTTCAAATCGCGATCGACATAACGCCGATTGGACTTTACCGCTTGAGGATTAGCTAATAGAGTAACCACCTCAAAGCTCGATCGTTTCAATAAGTCTGGGAATTGTTGAAACTTCTTAATCAGATAAACCCCAGTCAACTCGTTTCCGTGGGTTCCTCCCACAACTGCAACTCGTCGAATTACTTGCGAAATCATGAATAATCCTCATTAAGCAATACTTAAATGGGTATTTCGTGCCGAAACTTATAACTATTACTTTCAAGATAAAGAAGTTATTGCTATATGTCAAATACTATTTTTTATATAAAAATATACTTAAAAAATATAGTATTTTATCCCCGTTACAAAAGAGAATGTAACTGTAGGCCCGTGCTCCAAACCATAATAGTAATCATTCATTCCCAATCGTTCAATTCTCAAATCTAAAATCGTATAACCTATGGAACTTCGCCATCTTCGTTACTTCATTGCAGTGGCAGACGAACTGAGCTTTAGTCGCGCCGCAAAGCGATTGCACATTGCCCAACCCCCCCTAAGTCAACAAATTAAAGATTTAGAGGCTGAACTGGGTGTAAAGCTATTCGATCGCAAAAGTCACCCGATTCAGCTAACCCCAGCAGGACAGGCGTTTTTAGAAGAAGCTCGCGCAACTTTGGTACAGTTAGAACAAGCGGTACATAAAACCCAGCGCATCGATCAGGGTGAATTGGGTTATTTGACGGTGGGTTTTCCCAGTTCGATCGCGAATGGTGTCTTTCCAGAGATTCTGCGAACTTTTCGACAGCAATATCCAGAGGTACAACTGATTTTGCAGGAAGAACACAGTGCTTTCTTAATTCAGAGGTTGCGCGATCGCCAGACTGATATCATTTTTCTCTATCTCTACCACGATATTTCTGAAGCCAATGATTTAGAAACGATGTCTCTCACGCAAGAACCACTTGTCGTCGTTTTACCCAAAAACCATCCGCTTACAGCCCAATCCAAAATTTCGCTTTCCGACCTAAAGGATCAAGAATTTGTAATGCCCCTTCATCAGATTGTGGCTGGCTTATCTGAGGAAATTTACCATGTATGTTCGCAAGCAGGGTTTGTTCCTAAAGTTGCTCAAACAGCCGTCTTTATGGTCACAATTTTGGGATTAGTCGCAGGCGAAACAGGTATCAGCATTCTGCCATCTCACGTACAGAATATTCAACGCGAAGGAGTGGTCTATCGTCAGATTCAGGAACAAACGACAACCACTCAATTAACTGCTGTTTGGCGGCCTAATCATTCGTCCACCATTTTGCAGCAATTCCTCAATATTATTAAACCCCTCTCAATTTATAGCAATCCTAAATGATTTGTGAGAAACAGGCATAGGTAAAAAGCCTTGAAAACTCCAGCAATTAAGGTGCGTTGCCATCAACAATCTGCAAGTTTTATCCAATATCTCGCAGATCCGCACCCGACAGATTAACACCACACAATATAGCTGCTACTCTAGTTCATGAACCTGGAATATGCGGTATTAACTGTTACTTGCCGCAAGCGAAAGTAGAAAACAGATTAATTTTTGTAACTCTCCACGCTTGTCATGTCTGCGCGCCAGCAAAAAGACTGTACCTAGTTATGCTTTTATCGCTGTCAACATAACTTTGCCAACTTCATGCAGCAAGTGTTGGATACTAGCCTGGAAACTCCCTTGGTATAGGACTTACTTGCGAGCTCATGTTCCATCCTACTTGCTTGCTAAAATTTTGAATTTGACCTTCACAAGTTGGACAACTAGAACCGCCGAGTTTCTGCCAAACTTCTAACTGCGAAGTCAATCCATATTTGCCATTGCTGGATTGCATCCACATCCCATCCGCGCGGAGGTTCGGACAAAACAGATTGGCGCGGTTGTATGGCGATCGACTAATGTTTCTGAATAGTGGCTGCCTATTTTTTCTAGGCTATTATCCCATTTGGGTTGGCTGTTGTCGTCAAGATATACTCAACTTGGGCCGGAGTAAGAATCGGATTGGCATTCAAAACTAAAGCCGCTACACCCGCTACGGAGAGTCTTAATCGCTCGGTAAACTCAATTTTAATACCTGTCCAACTGATACCTCGTGCTTGTGCGTCGCTACTACCACGGCACCTTCTAATCGCGGATCGTAACATCCAACCCAAGCCGCAGGATGACATTCGTGTACTAAATACCCGTACAGCCAAATTGCTCCTCTACCTTCAATGACAATTCCTTGGCTGAATTGAACGTCTTGAGGAAGTTTCAAACCTTGTAAATCATTTGGCGTAATGATACCGTCTTGAGTTGTAATACGCAAGCGCAAATGTTGGTAAGCTAAACCGTCTTGAGTTTGATTGGGGATTATTTTTAATTCAATAGGATTCATTGGATGCACAAATGTTGAAGGCTGCGATAAAATCATATACCTTTTACGGTAAATTGGGAATCCGATCGCCAACTTTCAGTCCCAATTGGGCCGCCCTTCCCCCTCTTAGTTCGATCACTCCGTCAACGGGAACATCCGGGCCGTAGTTGGGGCAGGTTTCGGTCAAACACGGCGGTACGTTAGGAATTATCGCCTGCACTACGCCTTCCCGCAGAAAAACCATATCGAGTTCAATCAACACGTTTTTCATCCAAAAACGCACGTTTCGCGCTGGTTCGATCGGGAAAAACATTCCTCTGTCCTCCGGTAATTCTGTCCGAAACATTAAACCTGTGGCTTGTTCTTGGGGAGTTTGCGCCACTTCCAGTCCGATCGCGCGATCGGCTATAATCGTGTTAACCGAAATTGGCAAAAGCTGACCCCTATCTAGTTCGCCAAACAGCGAAATAAAGTTGGATTCAGTCAGATTAGAATTTCCCGAAACAACTCCTAAATATTTGCCCGAATTTTTATCTTTCATAATAGTTTGGTTGTCGGAAACAGAAAGCTCTAAATCGCTAAACTTCATGCCTTCTGTCAAGACAATTTTATCATTGCCGTTGCCAAAATCTGTAATTGTATCGGCTTCAGTAATAGTAGATGCGGCGGATGTTCTTTCAATCACAAATAAATCCTCCCCCGCCCCTCCTGTCAAGATATCCCCCCCTTCGCCACCTATTAGCAAATCGTTACCCCGATCGCCAAATATCCAATCGGAGTCTTGTCCTCCATAGATTGTATCGCTTCCCTGACCGCCAGACAGGGTATCAGCGCCTTCATTTCCTGCTAGCAAATCATTTTCTCGATCGCCAAAAATTCGGTCGTTTCCCCCCAAACCTTGAACAGTATCATTACCCGCAAATCCTCTAATCGTATCGTTGCTGAGAGTTCCCAGGAGAAAATCGAAGCCGAAACTACCGTCGATGTTAACCATTTTGCGTTTAATGATGCGTTTAATAAAATGAAGATTTGGCGATCGGCATCCGCCAACCGGTACCAAAAGCTCGATCGCTAATTTTCAAACCCGGGGCTGCTTGTCGCCGTTTAAACTCCGCTTGTCTGACTAATTTTACTACACGTTTAACCACCGCTTCATCGTGTCCTGCAGCGACAATTTCTTGGGCAGATTCGTGATGTTCTATCAACCGCTGCAAGATGTCATCCAAAACATCGTAATCCGGCAAAGAATCTTGGTCAATTTGTCCCGGTTTCAGTTCAGCACTCGGCGCTTTACTAATAATATTAACCGGAATAATTTCCTTTGCCAGAGGCGGCGACGGGGACACCGCCCCTACATATCCGCTAGAATTTAGCCACCGACAAAGCGAATAAACGCGAGTTTTCGGCACATCGGAAATCACCGCCAATCCCCCATTCATATCGCCGTAGAGAGTGCAGTAACCCACAGCCATTTCCGACTTATTCCCAGTCGAAAGCAGCAAATGTCCGAACTTATTGGAAATTGCCATCAACAGATTGCCTCGAATCCGCGATTGAATATTTTCCTCAGCAATCCCGAAAGTTGTGTTGACAAACAAATTGGCGAGAGTGCCATCGTAAGTTTTCATCAAATCGCCGATCGGCAATAGTTCGATCGCGATGCCCAGATTTCGGGCTAATTCCAAAGCATCATTAACCGAATGATCCGAACTATAAGGAGAAGGCATCAGCACCCCTAGAACATTTTCGGGTCCGATCGCGCAACTGGCGATCGCCGCCACCAAAGCCGAATCTATTCCGCCGCTCAAACCGAGTACAACCTTAGAAAAACCGCACTTGCGAACATAATCTCGTACTCCCAAAACCAAAGCCGCCCATATTTCGGCATCTCCTTCTGCCGGATAAAAACTCAACGGCACCGCCTCAATTCCTGCTGCACTTTGCTGATGGCTGCCAACTAAATCTTGTTTAGCTGCGTCATATTCCAGCACCGCAAAATCCGTTTCAAAAGAAGCTAATACCTGAATTAAATCACCCTTTCGATTCACAGCAAAACTGCTGCCGTCAAAAATAATATCGTCATTTCCCCCTACCTGATTAGCGTAAATAATCGGTAGCCCGCAGCGGATGACGCTGTGCTGCAACATCGCCGATCTCACTCCCCGCTTCCCCGCAGAATAAGGCGAGGCCGACAAATTCAGCACTAAATCTACACCCAATTTTGCCAAATCGGAAACAGGATCGCCTGCGTAACTGCGTTTACCCCAAAATTCCTCATTGTTCCACAAATCTTCACAAATTGTCACGCCGACTTTGAGTTCGCCAATAGAAAAGTAATTGCTGTTTTCTCCTGGTTCAAAATATCTATCTTCATCAAATACATCATAAGTAGGCAACAAGCGTTTATGAAAAACTTGTTTGACAACGCCATTTTGCAACAAAACAGCGCTATTAAACAATGATTTTCCGCCGAGTTTAACAGCATTAGCATTAGGTAAGGCAGTACCTGCTATGACTGCCAACTCCGGCGGCAAACCTTGCGCCAGTTGCAGCAACTGTGCACCTGCATCTGCAATGAAACTCGGATTAATTAACAAATCGCGCGGCGGATAACCGATCAGGGAAAGTTCCGGTGTTAGCAATAAGTTTGCGCCCTCAACCTCAGCTTTTTTCGCAGCCTCCAGAATTAGGTTGGAGTTGCCCAAGATATCACCAATAGTAGGATTGAGTTGTGCGATCGCAATTTTCATATCACCAAATCACTTAATAAATATTGCTAACAATCCGCCCGCGCGGGCTCACTTTCCTATAGTCCTAGATTTGAATGTAGCGAAAACTTACTTAGATTTGTAATGTTTTAACTCTTCCTCAATATAATAATTTACCAAATCCCGGTAAATATTTTCCACGACATCAGGATTCAAACCCGATTCTTTAGCCCACTCGCGCCGCTGTTGTAACATAGCCTGAAAGCGATCCGACGATCGAACGCTAGCTTCACTCGTTTTGAACCTTGCAGCCGCGATGACGTATTGAAATCTCTTGCTCAAAGCCTCGATCACTTCTCGATCGATGATATCAATTTCCTCCCGAACTTCGTGAATATTAGCGCATTCATCAGGGTCTTTCATAGTCTGCACTCCTTAATAGCTTCTATTCTAATGTTACTAAATTGATCCCCGAATGTCATCCAAGGAACAGCTAGATAAACACCAGTGGCTTATTTTTGAAAGGAGCAAAAGCGGCCGCATCAAAGCGGTACAAACTAGCAGGGCGACCCGCCCCGCGCGAAACCTTAACACCGGTATCGCACAAAAAACCCAATTTTAACAATCGAGATCTAAAATTAGAATAATCCGAAAAACTTTCCCCCAAAATAGTTGTATAAAGCTGATACAAATCGCTCAAAGTAAAAAGTTCCGGCAAAACTTCAAAAGCTACCGGACTGTATTCAAGTTTGTTACGCAGTCGCCGATATCCGTATTCGAGAATTTGATTGTGATCGAAGGCAAGCTGTGGAACTTGTTGCACGGGATACCAAGCAATGCCGCCGACGCGGTGCCCGACGCCCGCCACTACACTCCCAGCAATTAACTCAGCTTCCTCAAAGCGAACCAAAGCAAAATAACTCACCGAAAGATAGCGATCGCCCCTGGTAATTTCCCGAGGATCGCGCCCCGGTTCTCCGAAAGTATACAATTGCTCCAGATACAAATTTTTTACCCGAATTTTCTCAGACAAAATTCGGTAAGCCGCATTTTCAAGAGACTCGCCCTGACGCACCAAAGTACCGGGAAGACTCCAAGAATCGATAAACGGTTCGTCTTGCCGCATTACCAACAGCACCAACAAGCGGTTCTGCACGGCATCGACGGAGAAAATCACATTATCTACTCCTACTTTAAAGTCAGCTAATGAGCAACCTTCGCCCTTTTTCGTGCCTCGTGCCATGCGTACAAATGCTCCCTATTGATGTAATCTTCGATGGTCGGAGTCAGAGCTTCCCTGTCTCCTGTTTCCCGATAGGAAGTAGAAGAAACATTGGGAGCACTCAAAGATGCGATCGCCACGTCTGCACCCAGGCGCCTCAACTGCCACAAATCTAATTGCTCTGACGGATAACCGGGCCGCGGTACTATCAGTAACTCCACTTGTTTTAACAATTGTTCAAATTTGTACCAGCGAGGCAGTTGCCCCACCAAGTCCGAACCTATTACCAGCGTCAAATCTGCATTCGGCCACAGCAATCTTGCTTGTTCCACAGTTTCCACCGTCCTCGGACTGCTGAGTTCTGGATGCAAGCAAAGATTGTGTCTGGGCGAATTAATTTCTTGAATCATTAACAGCAGCATTGCCGATCGGTGTTCTAGAGAAGTTTGGTGCGACTTAAAAGGATTGTCCGACGCCCAAACTGCTACCCAATCAAAATGTTGGGAAAGCCAACTCAGAATTGTTTTGTGTCCTGCTGTGGGCGGATCGGCACTGGTTCCAAAAAGAGCAATCTTCTGCATAGGGAATCGGTAATTGTTGACTGTTGACTGTTGACTGTTGACTGTTGAGTGTTGGCTGTTGATTGATGACTAATGACTGTTGATTGTGGCTGTTGATTGTTGGCTCTTGATTGATGACTACTGACTAATGACTCTTTTTCGTTTTTTGGGTGAGACTCTGCAAATCAGTAGAAATTTCCACCTGCGGCGAAATCGGGTTGTCAAGTTGGCGAGTTTCGGGTCGAAGACTGGCGACAGAAGCAGCAGTTCGTTTGGCGATATCGTCCAAACTTTCCGGGTTCTGGACTCGTTTGCCGTCCTTGACAACCAATTTCATTAATGGTACATGAGAATCGCAATTCTTAATATTTTCTCCTGACAATCCCAAACAATCTCCGAGAATTTGCCCATTTTCAATATGTCTAAAAATTTGCTTTCTTCCTGGATATGTTACCTTGCCGCTTGCCTCTTTCATCACCGGAATTCCGTCAATTTCCACCAACTTATAAACACCGTTGACAGGAGAACCGCTGACCAACTTGGTTCCCAAACCGTAACCGTCAATGCAAGCGCCGCTACTTTTTAATTTCGCAATTTCTCGATCGTCCAAATCGCCGCTAGCAAAAATAGGAACGCCCGGAAGGATCGATCGAACTTCCCGAGACAGCACCGCCAAATCGCCCGAATCCAGCCGCACGCCTTCCAACTGCATTTCACCGCTGTTGACTCGATCGGCCAACATCCGCGCCGCCGCCACAGTATCATAAGTATCGATCAGCAGCGGCGCCCCCGGAAAATAGCGGTGAAAAGCTGCAAACGCCTGATTCTCGCTGCCTTCGAGGGCAGCCACAGCCATTACCAAAGCATGGGCGATCGTACCGACAGGCTTGCGGCCCAACTTCAAAGCAGCCAAAACATTAGAAGTTCCGTCGAATCCCGCAGCCAGAGCAGCCCTAGCCGCCCAAACAGCAGCTTGAGGCCCAAAAGCCCTGCGCGTCCCGAATTCAAGCAACTTAGCCTCCGGGCCCGCCACATCGCGCAGCCGCGCTGCCCGCGTCGCAATCAAAGTTTGATAATTTATGGCATTTAATAAATAAGTTTCCACTAACTGAGCCTGCCACAGAGGAGCCTCAATTCGCAGCAGAGGCTCGTTGGCAAACACCGCCGTTCCCTCCGGAACCGCCCAAACATCGCCAGTAAAGCGGGCTGTGGCGAGTAAAGTCCAAAATTGCTCCGGGGCGCCGGCAAAAATCCCAGTGAACTGCAAAGCCTGAATTTGGGCCGGCGAAAACCGAAATTTCTCCAAATAATCGAGAACTTGGGCCAAACCCATCGCGATCGCGTAGCCAAAACCCTCTGGCAGCCTGCGCGCGAATAATTCAAAACTCGCGGCCCGCCCGTCGAGCCCTTCCCCGACATAACAAGCGGCCATCGTTAGCTGGTAGAGATCGGTCAAAAGGCTGTAATCTGCTGAAGAAACCGTTAGTTCCCGGTCTTCTAAGATTTCTTCAAAACCTGTGAGCTGCAGGCTTTCTGTGGTAGTTTTCATAAGAAAAACCCCGGACAAACTTCTTTTTTTTAATTATAGTGACAAACACCATATCTTTTTGTAAATCTTTGATAAAGATTACCTATATTTGTCGGAGAAATTCGCTGGTTATGCCCTTTTATAGCGGATTTCGGTTAATTTGTACATTAATATTATGGTAAAACCAATATAAATATTTAATTTAACAAACTCAGGAATTAACCACAAACACTCAGGCGTTCCGGGTTTTTTGCGAAAATATTTCCTTGCAGCCTTTGAACAGAGTTAGACAACCCGGTTTCTGAGCGTCGGGAGGGCGATCGCGACAGCTTGAGTTGACCAAGGAAAAATCTACCAGCAAAAGGTCGATCGTCCAACAATGCGTAATTCCTAAAACCTTCAGCTTGCTTCAATGTTGCAGACCAATAAGTAATTCAAATAAATATTGCTAAAGTCATCCATAGCCCAAAAATCCGAGTAATCTAATAAGTATCAGAACCCAGATTAAGAGAGGCAGATTCTATGAATCTTTCTAAATCTTTGGCAAACGCGATGCGTTACGTTTCGGAAGCAGCGGTGCGGATTTTTAGCCCCAGCGATGACAACTATCCAAATAGTGGAGTTCAACCTTTTGAAGGTAAGCTCTCCAAGAGTTCAAAATCGAGATAATGAGCAGCCATTCTGGCACTTTATAACGAGTTCGGCACAGGCTGCAGTCAGTTTAACAGTCAACAGTTAACAATTAATTGTTGACTGTTGACTGTTGACTGTTGACTGTTGACTGTTAATAGTAATTGTAGGTGGGGTTTCCCTTCCTTCTACCCCACCTACAATTACCAATCACCGATTACACTGAACTTCCCCAATTGACAAAAAATATATTCAGGGTAGTAAGCTTTTGAAATAAAGATTTTTGCCCCGGTTTACTGCGTATAAATTAGAGCAATACTCCGGACAGTTTTTAAATAGGGATGCTTACGCAATAAAGCACAGAAGCGAAAAAACTGAGTGGTATCTGAACCCAAAATAAACAGAAAAAAAGGCACTCTTTTAGGTTAAGCTATAAAAACACACAAGCTCAACAGATTGCCTTATGAAGATTATTGAATCCATCTTACAACAAATGCCAGGAATTAGTCAACCCAAAAAGAAGTTTTTAATCACTTTATTCTCAACTATTTTGCTGGTCTATGGTAAGGTCAACTTCACGAATCTCAGTCGTTATAGTTATTTGAGCGAAAAAACCTACCGTCGTCACTTTCTCAAAAACTTTAATTTTCCACAATTTAATCAATAATTCCTCGAATCTGCCTTAAATCCTGAACACACAGTCATTGCCGTTATCGATTGTTCTTTTTTAAGAAAAAGTGGCAAAAAAACTGACGGTAAGGGTTATTTTTATAATGGTGTAGCGGGGAAATCGGAACAGGGGTTGGAAATTTCTGTGATTTCTATTGTCGAAATTGAGAGTCGTTTATCTTATAGCTTAAGCGTACAACAAACTCCATCACGCCCTCAAATAAAGCCGGTGAAAAAAATGCCACCAAATCCGAAGAATTGCTGGTCTAAGAAATCTTGCAAAAAACAGGCGCCTCAAAGCTCAACGCCTGAGACCACAAGAGTTGATGACTATCGGGACTTAAACAAATTTTAAGCCCAAACAAAGCCTAAACTGGCTTTATAAGCGGAGAATACGTCCCAATTTTG
>NZ_JAUBUI010000172.1:0-3336 GCF_036705385.1 Microcoleus sp. B3-A4
CGTGAGGCTATTTCTGCCCATTCTTGTGACTTGGCTCGGCCTGAGCTCATTCCCCTTTTTCAGACCTGAATCCTTACCTCCCGATTTCAATCCTATAGAATTATGGTGGTCGCAACTCAAATCTTTTTTACGTCAGTTCTCACCAACCACCACCAAGATGGTTGACATCTTGCTAGCTACGGCCCGCTTATTTGGTCAATCCTAAGCACTTTAAAAACTGGTTTACAAGCTGCTGCTACTGTACTTCATAAACCTGGAATACGCTGTATCTATCCATCCCGATGAAGGATTGATGCAGGAATTACGTCAGGGTCAATCTACCTCAAGCGGTCGCGCTCAACTGAGGGAGAGAACGTCTGTAGAACACTCTCTCGCTCATATCGGACAGTGGCAGGACAAACGTGCCCGTTATATTAAACAGCGCAAAAACCTCTTCGACCTCAGACGAGTGGCTGTTGTCCATAATCTTCATGTCATTGCTCGAATGAATGAGGTTTTACTAATACAACAGGCCGCACTGTAGTTGAATCAAGCAGGTAGATACACATTTGCTCGGTTTTGTCAAGTCTTTTTACTGAACCGACGCCCTAGGGGCGGCCCATTAATTCTAATTCCTCTTTCTTTGCACCAAGCTCGGTTCTCTCTTGTACGATAAATCCGATCTGCATGAACGGACTCTGGATAATATCCCGTGAACCTATGATATGCTTCTACTTAGGCTTTTAAGTCCCCTGATTCGTTGAAATTATCCCAGCTCATCTGGTCTAAAAATACATATCCTTCAAAACAACTGGCTGATAGTTTGGCTCCAAATTCTACGCTTTTCCCAGCTTTTCCCCTGACTATGGGACGGATGTGGGGTTGGCTTAAACTTACTATTCTATCCTCAATACTCTGTTTATTATTGTCAAATAACCATTGCTGTTGGCGCGCGACTTCTGTGAGAACTAGCAAGGTTTTATATTGCTTTTTATTCAGACATTCTAGGGTCGCACCTAAATCGATTAGCTGTTCAATATGCTCCCGGTTTCTTTTGATATATTGGAGTTGTTTTTTAATTGCCTGTCTTCTTTTGTTGCGTGTGGGTCGTCTTTGTTTCGCTACTGCTAAGTAGTCTTTTCTTGCTAAATTACGGTAGGTTCTTGGTTTTTTATGGTTTTTTTCTTTGATTTGTTTATACAGGATATCTATGATTTTTTCTGTATGAACTCTGGCTCCGTTTAATAGTCCTAAGTCGGTCGGATAACTAATGTCGGCTGGGGCGCAGGTTGCATCTACGATCAACTTACCGCGATTGGGTGACTCATTTTTGACGTCCGAATCCTTTTTTTTTTCGGGTTTGACAGGCGTGATGTCTCGCATTTTTTCAACCATGCGTTCGTTCACTTTATTAATTAGGTTGGGACTGATTCGTTGCCGAAAATGTACGGCGGGGTGATGGGTCAAATGGTAGTTCATTGCTGTAGCTTGATTGACCGATGAAGTATGGTAGATAGGGGTTTTCGCGGATCTGTTCTACTGTTTCCCGAGCGCTAATTCCTAATTTTTCTTTAATAATTAATGCCCCCAATGTCATCCGAAAGGATTTAGCTGGTGCGCCCTTTTCTGTAGGAAAGTTTTTAGCATATTCTGCTTCAAATTCTGACCACGGGATTAGTTCGGCCATTTGTACCCAACGGTTGAGGAGTGACAGTTTTCCACATGAGGGGAGTTCAAAGTCGGAAGGTGAGGGAGTAGCAAGCTCAGCTTTTTTGTACACGATCGCAGGTGGTGATGCACGGGTTTTGACCTATTCTACCTGTTTATCACGGCGACTTTATTCTCGATCGCGCGATCAAAACCCAGGCTACGTCAAGTGCGATCGCTCTTGGCGAGGGTAAAGTGCAAAATAAACAGGTAGAATAGGTCAAAACCCGTGCATCACCACCTGCGATCGTGTACAAAAAAGCTGAGCTTGCCCCAAGCCCCTCATGCGAGTTTGAACTGCCCTTCGGAGGAAGGTTGTCTGCGGACAACCGTTGGGTAAAAATGGCTCAACTAATCCCGTGGTCAGAATTTGAGTCAGAATATGCCCAAAGCTTCCCCAGCGAAAAGGGCGCACCAGCTAAATCCTTTCGGATGGCGTTGGGGGCATTAATTATCAAAGAAAAACTCTTAATTAGCGCTCGCGAAACAGTAGAACAGATCCGCGAAAACCCCTACCTACAATACTTTATTGGTCAATCAAGCTACAGTAACGAGCTACCCTTTGACCCATCTCTATTAGTTCATTTTCGGCAACGAATTAGTCCCAACCTAATTAATAAAGTCAACGAACGAATGGTTAAGAAAATCCGCTCCATCAGCCCAGTTAAACCAGAAAAAAAAAAGGATTCGGACGCCCAAAATGAGCCAACCAATCGCGGAAAGTTGATCGTAGATGCAACCTGTGCTCCAGCCGATATTAGTTATCCGACCGACTTAGGACTATTAAACGGAGCCAGAGTTCATACAGAAAAAATTATAGACATTCTGTATAAACAAATCAAAGAAAAAAACCATAAAAAACCAAGAACCTACCGTAATCTAGCCAGGAAAGACTACTTAGCAGTAGCCAAACAAAGACGACCCACTCGCAGCAAAAGAAGACAGGCAATTAAAAAACAACTTCAATATATCAAAAGAAACTTAGCTCATATTGAACAGCTAATCGCTTCAGGTGCGAGCCTAGAGGGTCTGAATAAAAAGCCATATAAAACCTTGCTAGTCCTCACAGAAGTCGCTCGCCAACAACAGTGGTTATTTGACAACAATAAACAGAGTATTGAGGATAGAATAGTAAGTTTAAGTCAACCCCACATCCGTCCCATAGTCAGAGGAAAAGCCGGGAAAAGCGTATAGTTTAGAGCCAAACTATCAGCCAGTTGTTTTGAAGGATATGTATTTTTAAACCGGATGAGCTGGGATAATTTTAACGAGTCAGGGGACTTAAAAGCACAAGTAGAAGCATATCATAGGTTCACGGGATACTATCCAGAATCAGTTCATGCAGATCGCATTTACCGAAATCGGGAAAACCGAGCATGGTGCCAAGAAAAAGGAATGAGAATCAGTGGGCCACCCCTAGGAAGACCCCCAGCAAATGTGAGTAAAGAAAAAAAGAAGCAAGCCTTAGAAGACGAGAGGATTAGAAATGCAATTGAGGGAAAGTTTGGGCAAGGCAAACGCAGATTTAGTCTCGCTCGCATCATGGCAAAACTTGATAATACTTCACAGACAGCGTAACCGTTCAGGGGGGATAGAAGAGAAATAGCCCAAAAAGGGGAGAAAATCTGATAAATTAAGTGACATGGAAGA
>NZ_JAUBUI010000173.1:0-3323 GCF_036705385.1 Microcoleus sp. B3-A4
TCCTCGAATGCAGGAACCTCGCTCTGTCTTGAAATCTAAACGGAGGGCGTGATTGAGACTTTTTCAGTGCCATTGAGCTTAAGTTGTCACGCCTTGGTCACTGCCGTGTCATGATTCCCCCCCACCAAGCAAAAAATCCTGTCACAATAAACTGAATCCTACCGAGAGACAAAGGGCATGACGCGAGAGGAAGCAGTGCGGCGAATTCACCGGGCAGCCGAGGAAAAATTGACGGAACTGGATTTGTCGGGGCTCGACTTGGAGGAATTGCCGCCGGAGATTGGCAAGTGCACGCAGCTTGAGACGTTGGTGTTGGGGAAGCTCGATGAAGAGAAAAGAAAATGGGTTGGGAATAAGTTAACTGAGTTTCCTGATGCTGTTCTTCAATTAACCAACTTAAAAATACTTAACCTCAGTAGGAATCAGATTACGGCTATCCCAGAAGCGATCGGGCAACTGTCGAATCTGACACAGCTTTACCTCAATAGCAATCAGATTACCTCCATCCCAGATGCGATCGGGCAACTGTCCAATCTGATAGGGCTTGACCTCAGTGACAATCAGATTACCTCCATCCCAGAGAATCTCGGGCAACTGTCGAATCTGACAGGGCTTGACCTCAGTGGCAATCAGATTACCTCCATCCCAGAGAATCTCGGGCAACTGTCGAATCTGAAAGGGCTTGACCTCACTCACAATCAAATTACCTCCATCCCAGAGAATCTCGGGCAACTGTCGAATCTGACACTGCTTAACCTCGGTCTGAATCAAATTACCTCCATCCCAGAGGAGCTCGGGCAACTGTCGAATCTGACATGGCTTTACCTCACTGGCAATCAGATTACTCAAATCCCAGAGGCTCTCGCCCAACTCTCTAATCTGACAAACCTTTCCCTCCTTTACAATCAGATTAGCTCCATCCCAGAGGCGATTCGTGGCATGGAAAAGCTGGAAAAACTCGACTTGCGGGGAAATCCGCTCCCGATTCCTCCCGAAATTCTCCAAGGCGAAGAATTGTCGAAACCAGGCGATTTGCGTACCATCCTCGACTTCTACTTCCAAACCCGCAACCCCAACGACAACGAAGAACTCAACGAAGCCAAACTTTTGATTGTCGGCGAAGGCGGATCGGGAAAAACCACCCTAGCAAACAAACTCCTCAACCCCGACTACGAACTCAAAGAACAAGAACCCAGCACCGAAGGCATCGATGTCATCCGCTGGAAATTCCAACAAGTCAACGGCAAACCTTTCCGCGTCCACATCTGGGACTTTGGCGGACAGGAAATCTACCACGCCACGCACCAATTTTTCCTCACCGAACGTTCCCTCTATATCCTCCTCGTGGATAACCGCCGCGAAAACCCCAACCTCTGCTACTGGTTGAACATCATCGAACTCCTCAGCAACAGCAGTCCCGTCTTCCTCGTCCAGAACGAAAAACAAGACCGCCGCTGCGAAATCAACGTTTCCCAACTGCGCCGTGACTTTGACAACCTAATAGAAAAACCCCTCACCACCAACCTCGCCGACAATCGCGGACTCGAAACCCTCCAGCGCGCCCTACAAAACCGCATCACCACCCTGGATCACATCAGTACGCCCATCCCCAAACACTGGGCAAAAGTCCGCCACGTCCTGGAAAACTACGCCGAACGCAAAACCCACATCGAAGTCTCTGAGTTCTACGACATCTGCGCCACCCACGGCTTCGACAAATCCGACAAACAGGCCATGCTGAGTCTGAGCAAGTATTTGCACGACTTGGGTATTATCCTCCACTTCCAAACAAATGCTGACAAAAAAAAATCTATCCTCTTCAACTGGGTCATCCTGAGTCCCGAATGGGCCACCAACGCCGTCTACAAAGTCACCGATAACGAACAAGTCATCGCCAAGTGTGGATACTTCACCGACGAAAACCTCAGGGAAATCTGGATCGATAGACAATACCAAGGCCTCCACGATGAGCTACTTGAGCTCATGGAAAACTTCAAAATTTGCTACCCAATCCCCGGCCAACGGGGACACTACATCGCCCCGCAACGCCTCCCCCTCGAAGCACCAGAGTACGACTGGGACGACACCGACAACCTGATAGTGCGCTACAAATATGAGTTTATGCCCAAAGGCATCATCACCAGGCTGATTGTGGAGATGCACCGCTTGATTTGCCGCCCGAATATCGCTCCCTCTTCAGGTGCTGCTAGAGAGGATATTGTCTGGCGTGACGGCGTTCTCCTCGCCGACAACTACGCCAAAGCCGAAGTCATCGAGAATTATCATCAACGAGAAATCCGCATCCGCGTATCTGGAACCCCGAAAAACTATCTCCTAAATAGCATTCGTCACAAACTCCGGGAAATTCATGATACTTACGATAAGCGCCTCAAATACCAAGAATTAATTCCCTGCAATTGTTCCGAATGCAAAGGTAGCCAAAATCCCTCTTCCTATGCCTTTGATGATTTGCGCCGCCGTTTGGCAAATGGCAAGTACACAGTGGAATGTGGAGAACCGCCATATAAAGATGTCCAGGTGCGGGGCTTAATCGAGGATTTTCCCGACTATTCCCAAGAGAAAGTTCCTGGAATCGATCGATCGCCTGCGGTAGATTATTCTAGAACTCAGAAAACTGTAAACAATTTAAACTTGTACTTCGACGGTAACAGCATGAATCAAGATTCTTCCCAAAAAAACGACTTGCAAGGTGCTCATCTCTCCGGAATTAACGCCAGCCAATTTCAAGATAATGCCCAAGCTAGGGGCAATCAATTTAATCAAACTAATAATGCCAATACCGCCGAACTTGTGAAACTGATTTCATCGATGCGTGAAACCGCGGCACAATTCCCCGAAGACGAACGCGAAGAAGTGTTGATGGAAATTGGCAACGTGGAAGAACAACTAAATAAACCCGAAGAAAACCGCAATCGGAAACTCATTGGGAAAAAATTGGGTCTTATTTTAGCGATCGCGGCGAGTATGGCTACTCCGATCGCAAACATGACAGATTTTACCAACAATGTGACCGATTTAGCTCAAAAAGTTGGTGTCGAACTTCCGAGTCGATAGGCACAGTAAATAAAAAAACAGAATACTTAAATACCCAACTTCTTTAGCAACTCTGGACACCGCACCGTGCCGTTTCCCTACCCGAAAATAATCGATCGCCCTCCATGAGAGATGTAACCATCGCCCGATTAATTTTCGGGAAACGGCCAGGGGCGGTGTCCTGACAATGGGTAATATCATGTCCGGTAGTACAACCATAGTAAAATAGCTAAGTATACCCTTTGTAAAAAGCATCCTATCTAACCAAT
>NZ_JAUBUI010000174.1:0-3278 GCF_036705385.1 Microcoleus sp. B3-A4
ATTTTAAACCATCCTAATCTTCCTTCAGTCTTGTCTTATGGTACTTTGGCTGCTTAAAAACTGTCCGGAGTATTGTTAGTTGAGGTTAAAGATATTCTTAAACTCGATACACATAGTGCAGAAATGGAGGCATTAGGTTATCAAGCGATGGGTGAGTTTGGGATACCCGGTCGTCGTTATTTTCGCAAGGGTAGAACCCACCATATTCACAGTTTTGAAGTTGGTTCCCCGCAGATAGAGCGCCACTTAGCGTTTCGAGATTATATGATTACCCATTCTGAAGCCGCGCAGGAATACAGCGAACTAAAGATAAAACTTGCCCAAAAATACCCTGATAATATTCAGGCGTACATGGACGGAAAAGATGGCTTCATTAAAGCAATGGATCGGAAAGCGGCTAAGTGGCGAGCATCTCATTAAAATTATGATATTGGAAGTGGCAATTATTGATGCTAAGCCTAATATGACTGGAGCAACATAACATATGAGTGATATCGGTCTCACACACATCGCACTGCCCGTTTCTGATGTCGATCGCAGTATTGAATTCTACTCCAAGTATGCTGGAATGCAGGTCGTTCACCGCTGCATCGATGCAGAAGCAGGTGTTGCGGTGGTATGGCTTTCTGACCGCACTCGCCCTTTTGTAATTGTGCTAATTCAAAAAGATTCCGTACATCCCGTTCTGTCTCCCTTGGCACACCTGGGAGTAGGTTGCCAAAGCCGCGAATACATGGATTATCTCTGCGACAAAGCACGTCTAGAAGGCGTATTGCTTGAAGAACCAAAAGATTCTGGATATCCGATCGGCTACTGGGCTTTTTTGCGAGACCCGGACGCTCACACGCTGGAACTATCCTACGGGCAAGAAATCGGATTTACAGTGGAGAAAGCTACTTAAAGTTATAATAAAAAATTCGCCCTCCAAACCCGATCGTTTCTCATCTGGAAATAGACTGGAGAATCAAATGACCGCAGCAATCATCACACCACCCAGAAAAGAATCACCCCTTCTGTTTGAGGGACTCACTTGGAGAGAGTTCAAAGCAGTTGAGCAATTGTTAGACCGTCCAGGATATCGACTTTCTTTCCTGGATGGAGTTTTGGAGATTAAACTAATGCCAGGAGAACCCCACGAAACCGTTAAAGAAAGAATTGGTGCATTGTTGGAGCTTTACCTGCTGATGGGGGGGTTTGACTTTACTCCAACTGGCTCAATGACTCTGGAAAGTGAAACGGGAAAAGTCAAGCGAGAGGCCGATAAATCTTATAAACTTGCCCCTGGTCGTAGGCTACCCGATTTTGCGATCGAGGTCGTGTTTTCCAGTGGTGGCATCAACCAACTGGAGGCATACAAGCGGCTGAAGATAAAGGAAGTGTGGTTCTGGGAAGATGGATTGTTAGAGGTTTATCACCTCCGGGGAGAGGGCAATACACTTGATTATGAAAAGGTTTCTAGTAGTGAGGAGGTGAAAGGGATCGATTTGGATTTGTTGTTGCGTTGCATCAATATGGTGAATCATGTTGATGCAGTTAAGACTTTTCAACAGGCACTCCAGAAATAGCTGGGAATAGGGGATTGCGCCTCCTTTTACCACCTTTGTTAACATCTCAATATCCGCAAAAAGCAATGGGGAATGGCAATGACGCAAGTTGTAATTGTGGGCTCGGGGCCAACTGGTGCGGCACTTGCCTTACTGCTGGTGAAACGAGGTATTGCTGTTACCTTGGTTGAGGCGGCAAAAGATGCCTACCGAGTGTTTCGCGGTGAAGGGTTAATGCCCAGCGGATTGGATGCGATCGCCCAAATGGGCTTATCCACTATGCTAGAAAGTGTTCCACACCGACAAATTGATGCTTGGGAGTTCGTGGTGGGCGATCGGCAACTATTTCGAGTTGATGAGCCAATGGGATCAAATCGACCTTGTACACTGGTATCGCAACCGCCTTTGCTAGAAACACTAATTTCAGAAGCTCAGTTGCATCCAGAGTTTGAATTTATCCCAGGTGTTCCCGTAAAAGATTTACTGTACAGCAACGATCGCATTGCGGGTGTAAAGCTAGGAGATGGGCGAGAGATTCCTGCTGCACTTGTGATTGGTACAGATGGTAGAAACTCGGTGGTACGACAACGTGCAGAATTAGAGTTGGTAAAACAGCAGAATAGTATCGATGTTCTGTGGTTTAAACTTGCCGCTCATCCTCGGTTTGTGGCGGATAATGTATTTTATTCTATCCTGAATGGCGGTAGCGGATTTAGTGTCTTTCATGGGGCAGAATCAGGAAAACTTCATCTGGCTTGGGTGCTATCGGCAGATGACAAAACTGATTGGAAACACAGAGACTGGGCAGAAACTTTCGCATCGCGATCGCCTGCGTGGATGGCAGAACATTTCCGCAACTGTGCCGATACGATCGAACCTCCTATGCGATTATCTGTTGTCGTTGGTCGCTGTCCGCGCTGGTATCGACCAGGAATCATACTTTTGGGGGATGCTGCACACCCCATGTCTCCAGTTCGCGCTCAAGGAATTAACATGGCGTTACGCGATGTAATTGTGGCGGCCAATCACCTTGTACCTTTATTGAAAGCAGGGGCTAATTACGAGGATATTGACTTAGCATTATCGCGGATTCAGGCAGAACGCGAACCAGAAATTATTCGCGCCCAACAACTTCAAGCACAAGAAGCCGGGAAAGGCGAACAACTGCGAAAAAATCGATTATTGCGTTTATTGATGATGCAAACGGCTCCGTTTTTGGGTGAAAAAATTAAACAATTTTGGGTAAAAAAACAGTATGAATTGCGCCAAGGAGTAACAGAGGTAAAATTGGTTGTGTAAGGAACTCCATAGCTAAAGCTAGGGGCTTTCAGGAAGTCCGGCTCTAACGAGCGGTTCAAGAAGAAAGCCCGAACCTTACCAGAGACAGGATTAGACCTACGTTTTCTGAGTCACGATACCGGAGAATGCGACGCTAGTTTTCCGCTCTATCGCCAAAAGTTAAACATAATTGCTCAACCCCTTGACAAGAAGACGAGATAGACATTATACCAAATCCGATTATGGTAAACTACTTATGATCGAGGTTTCGGGCAGTTTTCGAGTGAAAGACTAAAAGTGTCATTTACCGTGGGTCTTGGGGGAGACAAAAGCCAAAAACACGCCCGGCGTAGCGTTCGCTCGCGCCAACCCTGCGAAGTTAGGAATGAAAAATAAATAACTTGATGTATTTTCGGCTATAATGAAAAACAGCCCTCGCTCGCAATTTTCACCAAA